>JBKKAU010000276.1:0-9664 GCA_046714475.1 Thermoanaerobaculia bacterium | reverse complement strand
GCCACCGGCAGCTCGGCGCCGCGGCTCGTGCGTACCGGCGGGCGCGGCCGGTCGGCCGGCAGCTCGAGGAGCGGCGGCGCCCCCACGAGCCGCTCGCGCCAGTAGCCGATCTGCTCGTCCAGCAGCTCGCCCTGGAGGCGCCGCCGCTGCCAGACCGCGTAGTCGGGATATTGGACGGGCAGCTCGGGGAGCGGCGAAGGTTCCTTGAAGAGGGCATCCGGAAAGTCGATCCCGTGAATCCTCACCCCCCGGCCCCCTCTCCCATCTCCCGCCCACCCCCCGCCGGGAGAGGGGGAGAAAGACGGTTGGATTCGATCCGTAAACCGCTGCTGCTCCCGACTTCCCCCTCTCCCCTCGGGAGAGGGGGTTAGGGGGTGAGGATTCGCAGGGCAGACCGCCGCGTTGCCCGTCTCCTCTGTTGAACGGGTCAAGGCCTCATAGAGGACGCCGAGCTCGCGCAGGAAGACGCCGATCGACCAGCCGTCCGCGACGATGTGATGGACGGTGAAGAGCACGGCGTGGTCTTCGGCGCCGAGGCGGACGGCGCGCGCCCGCAGCAGCGGACCGGCCGCGAGGTCGAAGCCCTGCCCCAGGTCTTGTTCCAGGACGCGCCGCAGCTCGGTCTCGCGCCGGGGAGCGGGCACCGCCTCCAGGTCGATCACATCCAGGGGGAGGTCCAGCCGGGGGGCCACGACCTGCAGCGGTTCTTCGGGCCCTGGCTCGAAGGTGGTGCGGAGCGACTCGTGCCGGCGCACGATCTCGTCCAGGCTCGCCGAGAGGACCGGGACGGAGAGCGGGCCGGCGACGCGCACCGGCGCCGGGATGTTGTAGGCCGGCGTGCCCGGCTCCAGCCGGTCGAGGATCCACTCGCGCAGCTGGGAGAAGGAGACCGGGAAGCGGTTGGTTTCCTCCTCGTTCCGCCCTTGGCGCGCGATCCTGTCAGGGGGCTCAGTCCCCCGCCGCTCCCGGACCGCGGCGGCGACGCCGGCCACGGTCGGCGCCTGGAACAGGGCGCGCAGCGGCACCTCGGCGCCGAGCTTTTCGCGCACCGCGGCCAGCACGCGGTTGGCGAGCAGCGAGTGGCCGCCCAGGGCGAAGAAGTCGTCGTGGACCCCGACGCGCTCGACCCCCAGCAGCCGCTCCCAGATCGCCGCCACCTCGGCCTCGACCTCGTCGCGCGGGGCGACGTACCCGGCCCCGGCGTCCGCCGTCCCTTCCGGAGCCGGCAGGGCGCGCCGGTCGAGTTTGCCGTTGGCGTTGGGCGGCAGCGCCGGCAGCGGCACGAAGGCGGCGGGGACCATGTAGGCGGGGAGCCGGCGGCCGACGTGCCCGCGCAGCTCCGCGGCCGGGGGGATCGCCGCGCCGGGGACCGGCTCGATCCAGGCCACCAGGCGCGGCTCGCCGGTTGAGTCCTCGCGCAGCATCACCACGGCGTCGCCGATCGCGGAGTGGGCGCGCAGGGCGGCCTCGACCTCGCCGGGCTCGATGCGGAAGCCGCGCAGCTTGACCTGATGGTCGATCCGTCCGTGGTGATCGAGCAGCCCGTCGGGCCGGTAGCGGCCGAGGTCGCCGGTGCGATAGAGGCGGGCGCCCGGCTCGCCGGAGAATGGATCGGGGACGAAGCGCTCGGCCGTGAGGTCGGGCCGCCGCAGATAGCCCCGGGCGAGGCCGGCGCCGCCGATCGCGATCTCGCCCACGGCGCCCAGCGGCACCGGCGCGAGCCGGCGGTCGAGCAGGTGGACCCGGGTGCCGGCGATGGGACGCCCGATCGAGATGGACCCATCCTCCTCGACCCGCCAGGCGGTCGACCAGACCGTGGTCTCGGTGGGGCCGTAGAAGTTCCACAGGCCGCGGCCGAGCGGCAGCAGCCGGCCGGCGAGGTCGCGCGGCAGCGGCTCGGCGCCGCAGAGCAGGAGCATCTCCGGCCGGCCCTGCCAGCCGGCGTCGAGCAGCAGCCGGTAGGTGGCCGGCGTGGCCTGGAGGACGGTCGCGCCGCGGGAGTCGAGCTCGCGCGCCAGGAGGACGCCGTCCGCGACGGTGTCGCGATCGAGCAGCGGCGTGATGCCGCCGCCGAGCATCGGCAGGTAGAGCTCGGGGACCGAGAGGTCGAAGGCGAT
The DNA here is from genome assembly GCA_046714475.1 of Thermoanaerobaculia bacterium. Classification (GTDB taxonomy): domain Bacteria; phylum Acidobacteriota; class Thermoanaerobaculia; order Multivoradales; family UBA5704; genus DASPJI01. Next base: position 7,547 of record JBKKAU010000276.1, on the reverse strand, counting down.
GGTGGTGATCGCCGGCATCGCGTCCCCCGGCCCCACGGTGTACAGCCGGCGCATCGCCTGAACGAAGGCGGCGAGCGCCCGGTGCGGGATCTCGGCCCCCTTGGGGCGGCCCGTGGAGCCCGAGGTATAGATGACGTAGGCGCGGCTCTCCGGGTCGATCCACGGCAACGGCGAGGTCTCGATCTCGTCCTCGTCGGAGTCGAGGCAGGCGGCGCGGACGCTCTCCCGGGTGAGGACCAGGCTGGCGCCTGCGTCCTCCAGGATGAAGGCGCGCCGGTCGGCGGGGTGGGACACGTCGAGAGGCAGGTACGCCGCTCCCGAACGCAGCACGCCGAGCAGGGCCACCGGCAGCTCCGCCGTCCGTTCCAGGTAGATCCCCACCAGGTCTTCGGGTCCGGCGTCCAGACGGCGGAGATGGCGGGCGAGACGGCGCGAGCGCTCGTCGAGGTCGGCGTAGGTGAGGCTCCAGCCGTCGCCCGTCCAGGCGACCGCGCCCGGCGTGCGCGCCGCCTGCTCCTCGAACATCGCGACGACGGTCGGCGGCGCGATCTCCACGGCGGTGTCGTTCCACTCCAGCAGCGCCTGCTGGCGCGCCGCCTCGGGGAAGGCCGGCAGGTCGGAGAGGCGCAGCGACGGATCGCCGGCCGCCGCGTCGGCGAGAGTCAGGAACAGCTCCAGCGCGCGGGCCGCGGTGGCCGCGTCGAAGATCTCGGCGCTGTACTCCAGCGGACCCTGGATCGCGTCGGCCTCTTCGAACAGCGAGAACATCAGGTCGTAGCGGGCGTTACCGTCGTGGATGTCGAGCGGTTCGAGGCGCAGGCCGCCCAGCTTTTGCGCGCCGCCCGCCTGGACGTCGATCACTTGCACCAGCGTCTGGACCAGCGGCATGCGGCCGAGCTCGCGCTCGGGTTGGAGGGCCTCGACCAGCTTGCCGAAGGGGAGGTCGCGGTGGGCGAAGGCTTCCAGGGCGGTGGCGCGGACGCGGGCGAGCAACTCGCGGAACGGCGGGTCCCCGGTGAGGTCGACGGCGAGCGGGAGCTGGGTGAGGAAGAACCCGAACAGCGGCTCGAGCTCGGTTCGGTCGCGGTTGGCGTGGAGCGTGCCGGTGATGAGCTTGTCCTGGCCGGAGAGGCGGTGGAAGAGCGCGGCGCAGACCGCCGTGACGGTCATGAACCGGGTCGCCCCTTCGCGCCGGGAGAGCTCGCGCAGCCGCCGGGTCGGCTCCGGCTCCAGCCGGACCGGGAGCCGGCCGCCGCGCATCGACTCGTTGGCCGGCCGCGGCCGGGCGGCGGGGAGATCGAGCACCCGCGGAAAGCCTTCCAGCCGCTCCCTCCACCACGCCAGCGAGCCGTCCAGGGCCTCGCCTTGCAGCCGGCCGCGCTGCCAGACCACGAAGTCCGGGTAGTGGATTGGCAGCTCCGGGAGCGGCTGGCCCGATTGGAGCGCCGCGAGCTCGCGCCAGAAGAGCTGGAAGGTCCACCAGTCGGCGACGATGTGGTGGACCGCGATCAGGCAGACGTGCTCGCGGGTCCCCAGCCGGAGCAGGCCCGCCCGCGCCAGGGGTCCGCGGTCGAGCGCGAACGGGCGCCGCGCGGCCTCGCGCGCCAGCTCCAGGGCGGCGCGCTCGCGCACCGGACGGGGGAGGGCGGCGAGGTCGATGACGGGGAGAGGCAGATCGATTTCGGGCGCCACCCGCTGCACCGGCGCTCCGTCGACCGCCGGGAACGTGGCGCGCCAGGCGGCTTGGCGGCGGACTATTGCGCGGAGCGCCCGGAGCAGAGCGGGGACGTCGAGGTCCCCCTCGATCCGCGTCGCGCTCAGCAGATTGTAGGCGGCGCTCCCGGGGTCGAGCAGCGACAGGAACCAGAGCCTCTCCTGGTCGAAGGAGAGGGGCCAGTCGCCGGCGCCGTCGGGGCCGCTGACGCGCGGGATGCGCGCCGCCGTCTCCAGCCGCGGTTGCGGCGCGAGCGCCTGGCGCTCCGCCGCCTCGCCCAGGCCCGGCAGCCGCGACAGGCGGACGTCGGGGTCGGCCGTGACGGCGTCGATCAGCCGGTAGAAGAGGTCGAGCAGGCGCTCGACGGTCGAGCCGTCGAAGAGGTCGGCGTTGTATTCGAGCGGCCCCGAGAGGCCGGCGTCGGGGTAGTCATAGACGCCGAACATCAGGTCCCAGCGGGAGCTGCCGTCGAACAGGGGGACCGCCTGCAGCTCCAGGCCGCCGGCGCGCAGGTGGCTGTGCCCTTCGAGGACCAGCAGCAGCACCTGCGCCACCGGGCTCCGCGCGGGGTCCGGTTCCGGCGCCAGCGCCTCGACCAGCTGGCTGAACGGGAAGCTCTGGTGGGTGTAGGCCGACAGCGCCGACCCGCGGACCCGCGCGAGGAGCTCGCGGAAGGTGGGGTCGCCCGACAGGTCGGCCGCGAACGGGACCTGGGTGAGGAAGAGGCCGAAGACCGGCTCCAGCTCCGGCCGCGCGCGGTTGGCGCTGTTCGAGCCGACGACGAACCTCTCCAGCCCGGTGACGCGGTGGAGGAGCGCGTCGAGCACCGCCAGCGCGGCCATGAACATCGTCACCCCTTCGCGCCGCGCCAGCGCCCGCAGCCGGTCGGAGCGGGAGGCGCCGGCGCGGATCTGGAGGAGGCCGCCGCGCTGGCTCTGCACCGGCGGGCGCGGCCGGTCGGCCGGCAGCTCCAGGACCAGGGGGAAGCCCTCCAGCTCGCGCCGCCAGAACCCGGAATACTCGTCGAGCACCGCGCCCTGGAACCACTCCCGCTCCCAGAGCACGTAGTCCGGGTACTGCGCCGGCAGCGGCGGCAGCTCGACGGTCCGCCCAGCCCGGAACGACTCGTAAAGGGGCAGCAGCTCGCGCCAGCAGGTTTGGAAAGTGATCCAGTCGGTGACCAGGTGGTGCACCGTGATCTGGCAGAGGTGCTCGGTCCCGCCGAGCCGGGCGAGCGTCAGCCGCACCAGCGGCCCGCGTTCCAGGTCGAAGACGGCCCGCGTCCGGTCGAACAGGGCATGGCGGGCAGCCGGCTCCCGCGCCTCGCGCGGCAACGCGGTCAGGTCGATCCACGCGATGGCCGGCGGCAGCGAGGAGACGACGCGTTGGACCCGCCGGCCGTCCACGACCGGGAACGTCGCGCGCCAGGCGGCGTGGCGGCGGACGACCGCGCCGAAGGCGGCCATCAGGGCTGGTACGTCGAGTGGGCCGAGGATGCGGGTGCCGGCGTCGACGTTCCACGACACCAGCCGCGGGTCGTCGGCGTGGAGCCGCAGCAGGCGCTCCTGGTCGAACGACAGCGGCCAGTCGCCGGCGCCATCGGGGCCGGAGACCGGCCGGACCGGCGGCGGTTGTAGGGAAGGAGAGCCCGTCTCGCGCTCCATCCAGCGGGCGGCCTCCTCCGGCGACAGGCCCTCGACCAGGGCGAGGATCTCCTCCAGCTCCTCCGGAGTCTGTTCCCCCCGCGCCCGCGCCACCGCGACGGCCAGCCCCGCCACGGTCGGCGTCTCGAACAGCGCGGTCACCGGCAGCTCGACGTCGAAGGCGGCGCGGATCTGAGTGGTCATCTGGATTGCCAGCAGCGAATGCCCGCCGAGGTCGAGGAAGCTGTCCTCGACGCCGACCGGCTCGATCCCGAACAGCTCCCGCCAGATGCCGGCGAGGGTCGCCTCGGTTGCGTCGCGCGGCGCGATGTAGGGCGTCGCGAGATCCGGCCGCGGTGCCTTCGTTCCCACCGGGCTTGGTGTTTCTGATGTAGGGGAGGGGTTTATCCCCTCCCGGGCGGGGGCAAGCCCCGCCCCTACAGGGACGCCGTCGAACGCCGGGGGATCGATCCAGAACCGCCGGCCTTCGAAGGGATAGGTGGGGAGCGGGACCCGGCGGCGCCGGTCGCCGTTGTGGAAGCGCTCCCAGTCGATCTCGACGCCGGCCGTCCACAGGCGGCCCAGCGCGGGGAGCAGGGCCTCGCCGGCGCGGCCCAGGGCCGGGACCGCCACCAGGTCGGCCGCGGCGTCCGGATGCTGCCGGACGAGCGTGGAGAGCGTGCCCCCCGGCCCGACCTCCAGGAAGGCGTATCCGGGCTCGCGCAGCAGCTCGCCCAGCCCCTCGGCGAAACGCACGGTCCGCCGCATGTGGCGCGCCCAATAGCCCGGGTCGAGGTCGGCTTCGGTGATCCAGGCGCCGGTGACGTTCGACAGGCAGGGGATGCGCGGTGGGCGCGTCTCGATGGAAGCCGCCAGGGCGGTGAGCTCCGCGACGGCGGGGTCCATCATTGCGGAGTGGAAGGCGTGCGTCGTCCGCAGGCGGAGACAGCTCGCGCCGCGCTCGGCAAGCACCCGCTCGATCCCGTCGACCGCCTCCTCCGGTCCGCCGACGACGCAGAAGTACGGGCCGTTGGTGGCGCAGAGCGAGACGCCGGCGCCGTCGAGCAGGGGCCGCACCTCCTCCTCGGGCAGCGGCACGGCGAGCATGGCGCCCGGCGGGAGCGCCTGGATCAGCTGCGCGCGGCGCGCCACCAGCGCCAGCGCGTCGTCGAGCGAGAGCACGCCGGCGAGGCAGGCGGCCACGTATTCGCCGAGGCTGTAGCCGATCATCGCCGAGGGCTGGACGCCCCAGTGCATGAGAAGGCGGGCGAGCGCGTACTCGACCACGAAGCAGGCCGGCTGGGCGAGCTCGGTCCGCCGCAGCCGCGCCGCAGCCGCGTCCTCCGTCTGGCCGTCCCGGCGCAGCAGGGCCTTGAGGTCCTGACCTGCCGCGGACGGCGCCGGGCTCCAGGGGCCGGCCGAGAAGAGCGCTTCGCGCAGGTCGCAACCGAGCCACGGCTCCAGCTTCGCGGTGCAGAGGTCCACCTGTTCGCGGAAGAGAGGTTCCGTCTCGTAGACCTCGCGCGCCATGTCGACCCCGTGGTCGCCCAGCCCGGGGAAGAGGAAGACGACCGGCCGCCGTCCCGCCTCCGCGCTCCGGCCCGACAGGGCCGCGCCGGGATCGCGCAACGCAGCGAGGGCGCTCTCGCGGTCGTGGGCCACGGCGGCGCGCCGGTGCTCGAACCCGCGCCGCCCGGTCTGGAGGGTCCAGGCGATGTCCGCAAGATCGGCGGGCGCGAGGTCCGGCTCCGCCTTCAGTCGCGTCGCCAGTCGGGCGGCCGCGGCGTCCAGCGCCTCGGGAGTGCGGGCGGAGAGGACCAGGAGCTGGCGCCGGCGCGAAGGCGGATCGCCCGGTTCGGGCTCGGGCGCCTCTTCGAGCACGACGTGGGCGTTGGTGCCGCCGAGGCCGAAGGCGCTGACGCCGGCGCGGCGCGGCAGCCCGTCCGTCTCCCACGCGGTCGGCGCGGTGCAGACGTAGAAGGGGCTGCCGGCGAAGTCGATCCGCGGGTTGGGCCGGGCGAAGTGGAGGCTGGGGGGGAGCGTCCGGTGGGCGAGGGCGAGCACCGCCTGGAGGAAGCCGGCGACGCCCGCCGCGGCGTTGCAGTGCCCGAGCTTGGTCTTGACCGAGCCGACGGCACAGGTGCCGGCGCCGCGGGCGCCGGCGCGGCGGAAGGCCTGGGTCAGCGCCTCGATCTCGATCGGATCGCCGAGCGACGTGCCGCTGCCATGCGCCTCAACATAGCCGATGGTGTCGGGCTCGACCCCGGCGGCGCGCAGGGCGTCGGCGACGGCGGCCGCCTGGCCGTCGACGCCGGGGGCGGTGAACCCGACGCGGGTGGAGCCGTCGTTGGTGACCGCCGAGCCGCGGACCACGGCGTAGATGGGATCGCCGTCGGCCAGGGCGTCGGCGAGGCGCTTGAGCGCCACCACGCCGCAGCCGTTGCCCTCGACCGAGCCGCCGGCCGCGGCGTCGAAGGCGCGGCAACGGCCGTCCGGCGACAGCACGCTCCCCTCCTGGTAGAGGTAGCCGCCCGCGAGCGGCGTGCTGACCGACACGCCACCGGCCAGGGCCATGTCGCACTCGCCGAGGAGGAGGGACTGGCGGGCGAGGTGGATGGCGACCAGGGAGGTGGAGCAGGCGGTCTGCACCGCCATGCCCGGCCCCGTGAGGCCGAGCGCGAAGGCGACGCGGGTGGCCAGGAAGTCGCGGTCGTTGAGCAGCAGGAGCTGCAGCGCGCCGGCCTGCTCCGCCAGCTCGCGGTGCGGCAGCAGGTTGGAGATCAGGTAGGAGCTCGCCCCGGAGCCGGCGTAGACCCCCACGCGGCCGTTGAAGCGCCGCGGCTCGCAGCCGGCGTCCTCCAGCGCCTCCCAGGCGCATTGCAGGAAGAGGCGGTGCTGCGGATCCATCAGCTCCGCCTCGCGCGGCGTCAGGCCGAAGAAGGCGGCGTCGAAGTGGTCGGCGTCCCGCAGCGCCCCCTTGGCCCGGACGTAGCGCGGATCGTCGAGCAGCCGCGGATCGACTCCGGCCGCGATCAGCTCCTCGGCGGTGAAGGAGGAGATCGATTCGACGCCGTCCCGCAGGTTGCGCCAGAGCTCGGCCACCGAGGAGGCGCCGGGGAAGCGGGCGGCGAGGCCGACCACCGCGATCGCCTGGGCCGGCAGCGGCGCGGGCCGGGCGCGGACGGGCTCGGGTTGAGGTTCCGGCGCGAGGTGACGCGCCAGGCCCTCGATGGTCGGGTACTGGAACAGCGTCGCGATGGGGATCTCCCGGCCGAGCGCTTTGCAGAGCCGGCTGTGCAGGCGGACCATCGCCAGCGAGTTGCCGCCGATCTCGAAGAAGCTGTCGCGCACGCCGACCCGTTCGAGGCCGAGCACCTGGCGCCAGACTTCGGTGAGGGTGCGCTCGAAAAAGCCCTCATCCCCCTGGAAATTGAGAGGTGAGGGCGGTGGCGCCCCTCTCCCGGCGAGGGTGGGCGGGGGGGCGGGAGAGGGGACGGGGGTGAGGGCTCTCAGCGGCCGGGCGGGATCGTCGACCGCGTCGCGCAGCAGGCCGCGCAGCCGGTCACAGAGCCGCTCCGCCGTGGCACGGTCGAACAGGTCGGCAGCGAATTCGAGCGCGCCGGTGAAGCCGTCCTCCCCCTGGCGCAGGTTGAGCGTCAGGTCGAACTTGGCCGTGCCGGTGGACAGCGGCCGCGGCTCCAGGGTGATGCCGGCCAGCTCCAGGGGAGGGAGGGGATCGCCCTGCAGCGCCAGCGCCACCTGGAACAGCGGCGCGCGCGACGGGTCCCGCCGCGGCTGCAGGGCGTCGACCAGCCTCTCGAACGGCAGCTCCTGGTGCGCCCAGGCATCGAGGGCCACGCGGCGGAGCCGCCGCAGCAGCGTCCGGAAGTCGGGATCTCCCCTGAGGTCGCAACGCAGCACGAGGGTATTGACGAAGAAGCCGATCAGGTCCGTGGTCTCGGCCCGGTCGCGGCCGGCGACCGGCGTGCCGACCGCGAGATCGGTCTGGCCGCTCCAGGACGACAGCAGCGCCGCGAAGCCGCCGAGGAGGGCCATGAAGGGCGTGACCCCCTCGCGACGGGCGAGCGGGGCGTGGTCGCGGGAGAGGTCCGGGCCGAGGGCGACCGGGACCTCGCCGCCGCGCGGGCTCCGCACCGGCGGGCGCGGCCGGTCGGACGGCAGGTCGAGGC
>JBKKAU010000275.1:0-7703 GCA_046714475.1 Thermoanaerobaculia bacterium | reverse complement strand
GCTCTGGGCATTTCCGATCATCCTGCGCTGAGCACGATCGACAAGCGGGTGCGAGACAAGCTTGCCCGCGAGCCCATCGAGGATTTCCGGATCGATTTCGAGGACGGCTACGGCAACCGCCCTGACGCGGAGGAGGACGGGCACGCGGAGACGGCCGCCCGCGAGGTGGCCGCGGGGATCTCCGCGGGCACACTCCCGCTGTTCATAGGCATCCGCATCAAGCCGTTCAGCGAGGAGCTGCGCGAGCGGTCCCTGCGCACGCTCGACCTCTTCCTGACCACGCTCGTCCGTGAAGCCGCGGGCCTCCCCGACAACTTCGTGGTCACCCTGCCCAAGGTGACGATTCCGGAGCAGGTGACCGCGCTCGCCGACCTCTTTGACCTCCTGGAGCCGGCGATGGGGCTGCCGGCGGGGTCGTTGCGGCTCGAGATCATGATCGAGACGCCGCAGGCGATCCTCGACGCGGAGGGCCGATCGGCCCTGCCCCGCCTGGCCGACGCCGCGCGGCGCCGGTGCGTGGCCGCCCACTTCGGGACCTACGACTACACCGCTTCCTGCAACATCACGGCGGAGCACCAGTCCATGACCCACCCGGTCTGCGATTTCGCCCGGCAGATGATGCAGGTCGCCTACGCCGGCACGGGCCTCTGGCTCTCGGACGGCGCGACCAACGTCCTCCCGGTCCCGCCCCATCGCGCCGCCAAGGACGGCCCGCCGCTCACCCCGGCCCAGGTCGAGGAGAACAGAGCCGTGGTCCACCGCGCCTGGAGGCTTCATGCCGGGCATGTCCGGCACTCGCTCGTCGGCGGCATCTATCAGGGCTGGGACCTCCACCCCGCGCAACTCGTCACCCGTTACGCCGCTCTCTACGCCTTCTTCCTAGAGGGGCTCGAAGCCGCCTCCGACCGCCTGCACAACTTCGTCCAGAAAGCCGCCCAGGCGACGCTGGTCGGCGAGGTCTTCGACGACGCCGCCACCGGCCAGGGCCTCCTCAACTACTTCCTTCGCGCCGTCAACTGCGGCGCCATCACCGAGGAGGAGGCCCTGGAGAGGTCGGGGTTGACCCTGGAGGAGCTGCGGGGACGTTCGTTTGTAAAGATTTTGAAGAACCGGCGGGGTTGAGAATTCAGCCTCTCCGCATCGTCGCCTCGATTAACCCATACGGCTCGGCGGTGGCAACGAAGATCTCGTTGCGGTTCTCCAGGCCGAAGGGGGCAAGGTCCACCGGGAGGTGGTGCAGGTTGGGCATGGCGATGTGGATCTCCTCGATGTCCACGGTCTCCAGGACCGCCTCGCCCATGGCATACAGGGTCTGTTGGACCGAGCGGCTGTCGTGCTCCGCGAAGGTTTCGAGGAGCAGGCGCCGCACCTCGTGCCAGAGCCTGCCGAATGCCACGGAGGGCCGCGAGTACCGCCAGGTCGCCTGGACCACCGTGGCGAGCAGGCGGTCCGAAGTCTCGCGAAGGGTGGTGTAGCGGTCGCGCGGAAAGCCTTCGAACGCCGACTTCGCGGTCTTCATCACCACCAGGTCTGCAAGGCCGGCCAGCACCCGCGCCCCCTCGCGGTCCCGGGTCACCACCGCCGTGCGCCGCTCGCTCCCCGCCTTGCGGAAGCCGTGCGGATGGGGCGCTCCCCCGGCTTCGATCGGTTCCCACAGATGCTCGGCGAGGTCCACCCGGATGGCCGAAGCCCGCGGGTTGTTCGCCAAAAAGTGATCGGTCAAGGCGAACCCGAAGTCTTCGATGTCTTCGAAGGGATGCTGCGCGGCCAGCGCGTAGACGGTGTTCTTCATCGTATCCGTGGGGAAGACGCCCCGGTTGTCCCCCTCGGCGTAGGCCGCCACGAAATCCCCTTCGAAACGGATGCCGACGGTGACGTCCTTCAGCTCATGGCGATCCGCGCCACGGCGGACGGTCACCAGCCGCACCGCCTGCTTACCGTAACTGTTTTCGGTCAGCGTGACGGGCATGCTCAGCTCCCCCGATAGGTCGAATAACCGTATGGGCTCAGCAGCAGCGGCACGTGGTAGTGCTGGGCCGCGTCCCGCACGCGGAAGACGATCGCGGCTTCGGGATAGAAACCTTCGATCCCCTCCGCCTGGAAATAGGTATCGATTCCGAACGTGAGCCGGTAGGTGCCCGTGGACAGAACGGAATCCGGAGACAGGAGCTGACGAGCGCGGCCGTCCGCATCCGTCTCGGACCGGCCGATCTCCCGCCAGCCTTCTTCCGATCGGACTTCCAGGACGACCGGCACGCCGCTCGCCGGCCGGCCGCGCGAGGTGTCCAGGACGTGGGTGGTGATTCCGCTCATGACCGCAGGAGTTTTTCGAGCCGGAGGCCGGTGATCTTCCGCTGCTCCTCGGCGGCGATGCCCAGTTCGGTCTCGGGATCGTTGCCGAGACGCTCGCGCAGGATCTCGAGCATCTCCTCCGCGCTCTTGCCGGTCGCGGAGACGATAAAGAGGTATCCGAACTGCTCTTCGTACCGCTGGTTCCCTGCGGCGAGCTCGGCCAGGATCTCCTCGCCGGCGTCCGCCGCTCCAGCCTGCTCCTGGCGCGACAAGCGGCCGCCGCGATCGCTGCGGTCGCCGATCCGCGGATGGACGGCGAAGGCCTCCAGCCAGTCCTCGCGGCCGAGGCTCCGCCAGACGCGGTCGGAGGTCGCGTGGAGGTCGTCCAGATCCTGGAAAGGCCGGCTCCCGGCGACCCGGCGCACCCAGGCCCGCGAGCCGCAGCAGGTCTGGAGCATGGCCTCCGCGTCCGGGGCCGGCATCTCGTTCAACCGCTCTACACCATGCATTACCGCATACCTCCCTCTGGACGTCCCAAGAGCCGCAGCCGCGCCACGCCGCCGTCGGGGTAGATGTTGAGCCGGGCATGGGTGAACGGCCCGGCCGCGGCGACCTCGTCGAACCGGTGCAGCGTGTGCGGGCGGAGCGGAGTCCGCGGCAGGATCTCCCGCCATCCTCCGTCCCCGGGTTGTACGAGCTGTTCCGGCAGGGTTACGGCCGCCCGGTCTTCGAGATCGGCGCCTTCGATGGAGCAGGAGCCGGGCGCGTTGCCCTTGAAGTGCGACGTGTCCACCTCGATCCGATGGACCGCGCCGCGGGTCCCCAGCCGCACGATCGCCCAGTCGTGGCCGGGCCCCCGCCGGCGCCGCGTCTCCCAACCATCGTGCATGCCCAGAGACGGCCCCGGCACGATCAGATGATGCCGGGAGCCGAAGAACATGTCGCTCGCCGCGACCACGTGACCGCCGTTCTCCACACCCGCCAAGTCGACCTCGACGCCGAAGCGGGCGAGCCGCGCCCAGTCGGGCACGACCTCGCCATGGACCCGCAGCCGGGCGACCCCGCCGTCCGGATAGATGCGCAAGCGGAGGTGGGTGACCCGTCCGGCGTCCCCCTCGATCGGAAAGGGGTTCTTCGCGTTCCCCTGGAGATGCACTCGGGGCAGTACCTCGGTCCACGTCACCCCGTCTGCCAGCAGCTCCTCGGGCGTTGGATGTCCCTGGACGGAGCAGGCTTCGAGCGAGCAGGACTCGGGATAGTTGCCCCGGAAGTGGCTCGTATCGACGACCACACCCTGGAGTACGCCCGGCAGGCCGAGGCGGATGAGGCACCAGTCGTGGCCCGGCTCGCGCCGCCGGCGGGTCTCCCACCCGTCCATCCATTTGCCGACGTCGGTGTACTTCCCCTCGATCCAGACCGGCTCGCCCGCCTTGAGGAGGTTCTCCTTGGGCGCGAAGAATTCGTCGTTCGCCGCCAGGACCGCTCCGCCCAACCGCTCGGCCGCGAGGTCCACCAGCTCGGTAAAGTCGATCATCGAAAAACGTCCTCTCCTCGCACCAGGGTCCGCCGGACGACCCCATGGAGAGTCCGTCCCGCATAGGGGGTGATCTTATGGCGGTGGCGGAGCCGTGTCAGGTCCACCTCGAAGCTCGCCTCGGGGTCCCAGACCACGAGGTCGGCATCGTATCCCGGAGCGATGGTCCCTTTCCGCCCCTCCAGTCCGGCCAGCCGGGCCGGAGCGGCGCACATCCACTCCGCGACGTCGGCAACCGTGAACCCGCGCTCCCGCGCTCCCGTCCAAACCGCCGGCAGCCCAACCTGGAGCGAGGCGATGCCGCCCCAGGCGCTCTGGAAGTCGCCGGCCTCGACCTTCTTCATCTCGGGCGGACACGGCGAATGGTCCGAGGCCACCAGGTCGATCACCCCGTCCCGCAAGGCCTCCCACAGGAGCTCCCGGTTCTCGCGCGACCGGATCGGCGGCGCGCACTTGAAGGCGACGCCTCCGTCGGGGATCTCCTCCGCGGCGAAGGTCAGGTAGTGCGGGCAGGTCTCGGCGGTGACCGGCAGTCCTTCCTGGCGGGCGGCGCGCAGCAGCGGCAGCACGTCCGCCGAGGCGACGTGGACGATGTGGACCCGGCAGCCCGTCTCGCGGCAGAGACGGATCATGAGCTCGACGGCCTCCACTTCCGCCGCGTCGGGCCGGGACAGCAGGTACCGCTCATACTCCCGCAGCCCCTCCGGACCCGCGCCATCCCAGACCCGGGCCGCCGCCTCGATCGGCCCCGGCAGCTCGGCATGGACGAGGAGCACGGAGCCGTGCCGGGCCAGCACCGGCATCGCCTCGCGCAGGTCGGCCTCCCCGACGTGCCGGAACTCCTCGACTCCGGAAGGGACCAGAAAGCATTTGAAACCGAGGACTCCGTCCTCCAGGAGGCCCGTCAATTCAGCCGTATTGCCGGGCACCACGCCGCCCCAGAAACTCACGTCGACGGCGCATTTCCCCGCGGCCGAGGCCCTCTTGAACCGCAGCGCCTCCCGGGTCGTCGTAGCCGGGATGCTGTTGAGCGGCATGTCCACCAGGGTCGTGACGCCTCCCGCGGCGGCCGCCGAGGTCGCCGTCCTGAACCCTTCCCAATCCTCCCGCCCCGGCTCGTTGATATGGACGTGGGTGTCCACGACGCCGGGCATCACGACCGAATCGCCGCAGTCGATCAGGGGGAATCGGGTGGGAATCTCGTCCGGCCCCCCGACGCGCTCGATCCTGCCCTCCCGGACCTGGACCGTGGCCGGGCGCACCCCCTCGGGGGTCACCACCCGTTCGCTGCGGAGGACAAGCCTGGAATCCATCCCGGGACAGTACGCTGGCCCCTCCACCCCCTGTCAACTGCGGAGACGTTGTAGGATCGCAACCGCGTCATGATCTTCGAGGAAGACTCCGCGGCCTCGCCCGAGCCGCTGCTGCTGCGCGGCGGCACGCTCCTCATCCTGGACCCCGGCGCCACCGTCTTGCGGGGGGCCGACCTCCTGGTACGGAACGGCCGGATCGCCTCGTTCGGCCGGCCGGAGCCTCCGCCGGGGACGCGCGTGCTCGACGTCTCCGGCTGCCTCGTCCTCCCCGGTCTTGTCCAAGGGCACCTCCACCTGGGGCAGACCTTCTTCCGCGGCCTCGCGGAGCAGCGCCGGCTGCTCTCCTGGCTGCGCGAGCGGATCTGGCCGCTCGAGGCCGCCCACGACGACGAGAGCGCCTACTGGTGCGGGATGCTGGGGGCGGCCGAGTGCCTGCTCGGCGGCACCACCACGATCCAGGACATCGGCATCGGACCCGGAGCCCGCGGCCTGCTGCGGGCCATCGACGACTCCGGCCTGCGCGCCTTCGCGGGTCTCTGTCTGATGGACTCCGGCGACACCCTCCCCGCCTCCATGCGCCAGCCGACCGACGCGGTGCTTGCCGAGACCGAGGAGTTGGGGGCCGGGTTCGACGGCGCCTCCGGCGGCCGATTGCGTTACGTCCTCAACCCGCGCTTCATCCTCACCTGCTCCGATCCGCTCTGGGATGGGATCCGCGACCTCGCCCACCGGCGCGGCTGGCCCGTCCACACCCACGCCCTGGAGCAGCAGGAGGAGACCCTGGTCGTTCGTGAGATCAAGGAGGGACGGGACGAGATCGAGTACTTCGCCGAACGGGGGGTGCTCGCCACCGACCTGCGTCTCGCGCACGGCGTCTGGCTGACCCGGAACCACCTCGAGCGGGCGCGGAACGGCCGCTTCAGCGTCGTCCACTGCCCCAGCTCGAACCTCAAGCTCGGCTCAGGCATCGCCGACCTCCTCGCCATCCGCGAGGCCGGCGTGCCGGTCGGGATCGGCTGCGACGGCGCCGCCTGCAGCAACCGCCTGGACAACTTCGAGGAGCTCCGCCTCGCCGCCCTCCTCCAGAAGGTCAAGCACGGCCCCGAAGCCTTCACCGGTCTCGACGCCCTCCGCCTCGCGACCAGCGAGGGGGCCCGCGCCCTCGGCCTCCACGACGAGATCGGCACCTTGGAGCCCGGCAAGCTCGCCGACCTGGTCGTCCTCTCGTCAGACCGCCCCGAGCTCTGGGCCGCCCCCCAGGCCGACCCTCACGACATCGTAGCCTTCGGAGCCTCCCGGGGCGCCGTCCGCCACGTCCTCGTGGAAGGCCGCCTCCTCGTCGAAGACGGCCGGCTCACGCACCTCGACCTTGAGGAGATCGTCGAGGAATCGAACCGCTGCCTGGCGGAGCTGATCCGGCGGTCAGGGGTGAATCTGTAAAGGTTTCCGCACCAGATCGCGGGTGATCTCCGCGACGGTAGGAGCGCCGGCCAGAGCCATGGCGAGGTCGAGCTCGTCGCGGAGGAGGCGCAGGACCCGCGCCGCGCCGGCCTCTCCATCCGCGGCGAGGCCCCAGAGGACCGGACGGCCGATGAGGACCGCCCGGGCACCCAGGGCGAGGGCTTTCAGGATGTCCGTGCCGCGGCGCACGCCGCCATCCATGAGCACCTCGATCCGGTGGCCATGGGCAGCCAGGGCGTCGACCACCTCCGGCAGGACGTCAATGGTGGCCGGCGAGGTGTCGAGCTGCCGCGCGCCGTGGTTCGACACCACCACGCCCGCGGCTCCCGCCTCGGCGGCGCGCACGGCGTCATCCGGCCGGACGATCCCTTTGACCAGCACCGGCAGCTCGGTGATGGACCGCAGCCAGGCCACGTCCCGCCAGGTCAGCGCCGGGTCCAGGAACGAGGAGACGTAGGCGGCGAGCCCCGAATCGGCGGCGGCTGGCGCGATCTCGCCGTACCCCTCCGGCAGCAGGTTGGCCACCGTGAGGCCGGGCGGCAGACTGAAACGGTTGCGGACGTCCCGCTCCCGCCGTCCAAGGAGAGGAGCGTCCACGGTGAGCACGAGCGCCCGGCACCCGGCGGCCTCGGCCCGCCGCACCAGCCCCTCCGTGGCCTTGCGGTCGCGGTAGACGTAGAGCTGGAACCACACCGGCCCGGAGGCCGCGGACACCACCGACTCGATAGTGGAGGTGGAGAGGGTGGAGAGGATCATCACCGTACCCGCCGCGCCCGCCGCACGGGCGGTGGCCACCTCCCCCTCGGGGTCGGCAAGCCGGTGGAACGCGGTGGGAGCGACGAGGACGGGCATCACCACCGGCTGGCCGAGCACCGAGGTCGACAGGTCGCGCCGCGAGACGTCAACCAGGACCCGATAGGCGAGGGAGAGGCGGTCGTAGGCGGCGCGGTTCTCGCGCAACGTGACCTCGTCGTGGGCCCCGCCCGCGTAGTAGTCGTAAGCCTCCCGGGAGAGCCTCTCGCGGGCGAGCGCCTCGAAGTCGAAGACGTTGAGCGGTTCCACGTGCCGATTGTAGCGGAGCGGCCGGGGCCTCCGGCTTACCC
>JBKKAU010000274.1:0-10785 GCA_046714475.1 Thermoanaerobaculia bacterium | reverse complement strand
CGTGCGGCCGGAAAGGATGGCGTCGACGATCTGCGCCACCGAGGTCGCGCCCACCGGCACGAACGTCCAGACGTAGGAGCCGTCCGCCTGCGGCTCGGCGTCGTCGATGTCGAACAGGATCTGGCCGCTCTCGTCCGGGTTCGCGGGGCCGTGGGTATGCGCGCTGGTGACCGGCGTGGTCAGGTTGCCGTAGGTGAACCGCAGGACCGCCGAGGAGGCGTCCGCGGCGAGCAGCAGCGACGCCGAGCCGGAGCCGGTGGACAGCGCGCCGCCCTGCGGGCTCAGGGTGGCGATCAGCAGCGTCGGCTGCTGGGCGATCGCATACAGGCCGGAGACCACGGCGCTGTCCGCCAGCCCGTCCTTGTAGGCGATGGCCTGGACCGTGGCGCTGCCCGTCAGCAGGAACGGGCCGGCGTACAGCGTGCCCGTGGCGCGCGTCGGAGCGCCGCCGTCGGTGGTGTAGCGGATCTGGGCGCCGGCCGTGCTGGTCGACAGCGTGATGCTCTGGCTGCCGGGATAGGACCCCGGGACCGGGGTGAGCAGCGGCGGCGCGGCCGCGGTGACGTCCGTCGCGGCGTCCGCGAAGTAGCCATTGACGTCGAGGATGAGGTGGACGGCGCCGGACGCCTGCCCCACCACCGAGGCGACGCCGCCGCCGGCTCCCAGCGTCAGGATCGCGTTGTTGGCGCGGACCTGGCCGGGCCGGTAGTTGATCGTGGAGGTCGGCGGCTGGACCCCCGCGGCCGGGAAAAGCGTCAGGTGGCCGGCGGCGGTCGGCGTCACGATCGTGACGTTGGCCGAGACCGCCCGGGCGCCGGTCGAGATGCCGCACCGCCCGGCGATCTGGAAGACCCGGCCGGCGCCCCCGGCGCCCCCCGCACCCCCGGCGATCAACGCGGGGCCGCCATACGCCCCCTCGGCGTTGCGGGTGTCGATCACCCGGCAAGGGGGGACGGTGAAAAAGCTGCTCCCCGCCTGCGCCGCCGCCGGTCCCGCGGCGAGCGCCAGCAGGAGACAGACGACGACGGCACGCGCGGCGCTCTGGACCACCTCGGACCTCCCCTCGGACGCAGACTGTCGAACGGCAAAGACTGTCTCCACCCTACCGGAAGATATTCGGAAATGTCAATGACCGAGGCGGACTACCCCTCCTCTTCCTTCAGATCCACCGGCGGACCTGCGTCTTGAACCGGCGGTACTCGTCCCCGAACGTCGCCTCCAGGTATTGCTCCTCTTTCCGGATGACCAGCCGGTTCACCAGCGGGACGACGGCCGGCGCCAGGACCAATGCCCAGAACACGTCGAACCAGAGCGCGACCCCGAGATCGATCAGCAGCATGCCGAGGTACATCGGGTTGCGGGTCCAGCGGTAGGGACCCGACCGGACGATCGACGTCGTGGGCCGCATCGGCAGCGGGCTCGTCCGGGCGCGCAGGAAGAGCGCGAGGCTCCAGAACAGCAACCCGAACCCAGGAGGACCGCCGCGATCAGCAGCGAAGGCGTGCGCGGCAGAGAGACCGCGGGAGCGGCCCTCTCCAGCAGCAGCCCCAGGACGAAGAGACCGACATAGAGGAACGGAGGCGGAAAGTGGATTCCGGGGCTCTCGGATCGATCCATGCCGTCGGTAACGTCCGCAACGGACCGGGGGAGGCTACGCCTTGGGCTGGAAGTCGAAGGTGATCTCGGCCGTCTGCTTGGGCGAGACCGTGACCTGCCGGGTCTGGGCGCCGAGCGTCTCGTGCCAGGCCTCGACGGTGTAGGTGCCGGGTGGCAGCTTGTCGAGCGCGAAGGCGCCGTCCCCGGCGCTCACCGCGTAGTAGGGGTGCGGCAGCACGCCCATCCAGGCGTTCATCCATTTGTGCACGTCGCACTTGAAGTGGACCATCACCTCGGGCTGGGTGAACTTCTTCTCGAGCTTCATGTTCTGGAACGGCTGGCCGCTGTTGAACTCCCGGTTGACCTTGGGCAGGGCATGGACGTTGTGGAGCGTGTCGTCGCTGTTCTTCACCACCAGCGTCTGACCGACCATGACGCCCGAGACGCGCGGGCGGTACATGCAGCCCTGCTGGTCGAGGACCTTCTTCTCGGCCGGGACGGGGAACTGGTACTGCTCGAGCCCGTTCTTGACGTAGACGAAGACGTTGGCCAGATTACCGTTCTGGGCGGCGACGGTCTCGGTGTCCACCGGCCCCTGGTGCAGACCGGCGCATTTCGGGTCGGCCTTGAAGTCGATCGGCGTATCGGTGTCGGGCCCGGCGTAACGGACCGTGCCCCGGATGCCGCCCGCGGTGGCCTCATCGACCGGCGACGCGGTCACCGCGGCCGCGGGCGACGCCTCGGGGACGTCCCCGCCTTCGTCGGCGCATGCCGCCAGACCGGCGAGCGCCAGGGCGGGGACGATCCAGAGAAATCTGCTGCTCATGCGAAAGCTCCTGCGTGAAAGCCGGGCGGAACGCCCGGCCGCGGGATTATCGCACAGGGCTCAAAGACAAAACCCCGGGGCGCGTACCCCGGGGTGGAAAGCCAGAGCGGGAAGTTGTTTACAGCAGGGGGATGGCGAGGCCGTTCGGGTTGTCCGAGGTGGTGTTGCCCACGATGCGGTTCTGGCCGTCCGATTGGACGGTGCCCGCGCCGGTCTCGATGCCGTTGCTGTTGTTGAAGATGCTGCTCCGCGACAGGCGGATCGTCGTGCTGGCCGCCTGCGCGTGGACACCGTTGGTGCCGTTGAACGAGATCATGCTGTCCTCGACGTTGACTACCGCGGTCCCGGCGGAGGCCAGGATGCCGTTCTGAGCGCTGTCGGTGAGGACCGAGTTGCGGATCACGGCGAAGCTGTTGGCCGCAGCCTCGAAACCATTGAGGCTCAGGTTCTCGATATGGACGTTGTCGAGCGTCGCCACCGCTTGGCCGGAGGTTGTACCGAGCCGGATACCGGTCGGGACATTGGTGATGTTGGTGTCCTTGACGAACAGCTTGCCCGACCCGGTCAAGGAGACGTCGATGCCGCGGTTGCTGAACCTCTCGATGGTCACGTTCTCGACCGTGAGCTGCGCGCCGGCGAGATAGCGGATGCCGTTGATGCCGAGAGTGGTGCCGGCGCCGTTGATCGAAAGGTTGCGGATGATCACCTTATCGGTGGCCAAGGCGTTGACGATGATGCCGTTGGTGCCGGAAGCCAGGATCGAGGAGAGCTGGCCCTTGCCGTCGATGGTGATCGACTTGGTGATGGTGATGGCGCCGAAGCCGCCCGGATCGAGCACCGAGATCTCGCCGCCGGCCGCGGTCTTCGAGATGGCGCCCGCGAAGGTCTTGCAGGGCGCGGTGCGGCTGCACGGGTTGACGTCGTCACCGACGCCCGACACCCAGGTACGGGTGGCCTGCGCGTGCGCCATCGGGGTCAAGGCCAGGGTCAACAGACAGGCCGCGAAAATCTTGGAAACGGTACGCAAGGTCTTCATTTGGATTCTCCTTTATTGGTTCCTGAGCTGGACATGGATATTGGCGTTTGAAGATGGCGATCCGTTACAGAGCGCCAGCCAGGACCCATTCATAAAGTTCTCTCGTAGTAGCCGGGTACGGATCTACGATAATACGATTCCCTCCAAAATGCAAGGCCGGGAGAGGGGCAGATCAGGAAGCGGCGTCTTCGCGCTGGGCGAGGATCCAGGCGCGGAAGCCGCGCTCCAGGTCGTCCCAGCTCCGGCCCAGCGACTCGCGCAGGGCCTCGCTACCCGGGGAGCCGCCGTCCGCCACCCGGCCGAGGAAGGCACGGAACCCCGGCGCCAGCGCGCCGGCCTCGCCGTCCGCGAGATAGCGGATCCAGAAGGCGGAATGGGCGTAGTGGAGGCTGCCGTCGCGGCGGACGAACTCGTCCCAGTCGAGGCCGAGCAGCTCGGGCAGCGGCCGCAGCCGCTCCTCCTCGATCGCCAGGACGAGCTGCTGCAGCGAGGCGCGCGCGCCGTACATCCGGATCTGGCTGTCGGCGCGCACGGTCACTCCGCCCAGGGTGCGGGGGTCGAGGCCGCCGTCACCGTCGAGCCGCGACTGCGCGAGGTCGTTGGCGAGCCCCTCGTCAAGCCAGCTCGGCAGCACCGGCCCCAGGGCGCGGCGGTTGAGCAGGTGGACCAGCTCGTGGACCAGGGTCGCGCCCACCTCGGTCCGCGGCCGGCCGCCGTCGTAGAGGGCGACGACGCCCTGGCCGCTGTGGCCGCTCGCCGGCAGCTCGGCGAGCCGGGCGTCCTGGCGGAGGAGCTCCTGGAAGGCCTCCTCCCTTGTATAGAGGACGACCGCCTCGGCGGGCTGGCCGACCGGATCGCGGCCGTAGCGGGCGCGGTAGACCGCCTCGACCCCGCCGGCGATGCGGTCGAGGAAACGGAGACGGTCCGCGTCCTGGAGGTCGGTATAGAGGACGTACGGGCCGAGGCTCCCCGCGGCCTCGGGCGAGGTGAGCAGCCCGCGGGCCCTCTGGAGGTGGGCCGCTTCGGGGGTGCGGGCGGCGAGCGGGCGCGGCGGCTCCGGGTCGCTGCCCAGGGGCGGATCGGGTCCGAACCGGGGATCGTCGAAGGGGATCCAGCCGCTCTGCGCGCGGTGCCGGACCTTGACCCAGCCGGGCCGGTGATCGACCACCGCGACGTTGGCGTAGAGGTTCAGGGTGGAGACTTTCGCGGCCCCCTGGCGGGGCGCGGCGAGCAGGTCCATCCCCGGAGTGACCCAGACGCGTCCGAACTCGGCGGCCTGGGGCTCGCCGAGCGGCGTGGCCGGCGGCGGGTCCGGGGAGCGCCCTCCTGCGGGGTCCGGAAGGTCCGGGACGAGGTCCGGCGGGATGTCCGGGTCGGGCGCCTTACCGGCCGCCGCCGAGGGGACGGACTCGGGCGGAGATTCAGGGGAAGCCTGCGGAGCGCTCCACCCGCTCCACCACCAGAAGAGGAGGCCCAACCCTCCCACTATCAGAAGGCAGAGCGCGAGAGCGGCCAGGCGGCTGGTCATCGCCTCCTCCGGTTAGGTATCCCCTCCGCCCGCGGCGCGGAGGAAGGCCGCGACATCCTGCTTGAGCTTCACCAGGTCGGCCTTGCGGATATACATCATGTGCCCGGCTTCATAGTAGGTCTTGGTCACCCGCTCCGCGAAGCCGGGGTCGAAGGCCAGGTGGTCGAAGGTGTACTCGGTCGCGAAATACGGGGTCGCGAGGTCGTAGTAGCCGCTGCCGACGAAGACCCGGAGGCCCGGGTTGCGGGCCATGGCCTGGCGCATGTCCTCGGCGACGTTGACGTAGCGGTTCGAGTAGGTTGCGAAGCTCCAGGGGTCGACCCGGTCGGTGAGGATCTCGTAAGGCAGGTCGCTCTCGAAGCCGAGCTCGCGCCGCACGTAATCGTTGAGCACGGCGGTGAACGGGCCGTAGATCGCGGCATAACTGGGGTCGAACTCGTACTCGTGCTCGACGGCGGTGCGGTCGACCCCCTTGAAGCGGCTGTCGAGCCGGCCCACGGTCTGGCGCTGGCCGCGCAGCAGCTCCTTGGTGAACAGATCGGTGGTGACGCGCAGGTTGGCCCGCTCCAGCCAGTCGGGCGACAGGCCGGTGAGCCGGGCGAGCCGCTCGGCGACGCGGCGGCGCTCGGCCGGCGGCAGGTCGTTGCCCTGCATCAGCGCCAGGGTGTACTCCCCCTGGGCGAAGCGCTCGGCCTCGCGGAGGGCGTTCTGGAGGCCGCCGGCTTGGAGATCCTCGGGCAGCCGCTTGTGGTACCAGGCGGTCGCCGTGAAGGTGGGGAGGAACAACGGGTACGCGAGGTCGTTGCCGGTGTCGAAGCGGGCAGTCTGGAAGTTGAGGATCGAGGAGACCAGAACCAGCCCGTTCAGGTACATGCCGTAGGTCTCCTGGAGGTGGTGCGACAGCGCGGCGGCCCGCGTGGTGCCGTAGCTCTCCCCCGCCAGGAACTTGGGCGACGCCCAGCGGCCGTTGCGGGCGGTCCAGAGGCGGATGAGCTCGCCGACTGCCTGAACGTCCTCGCGCACGCCGTGGAACCGCTTCTCACTCTCTCCCGGCGCCGCGCGGCTGAAGCCGGTGCTGACCGGGTCGATGAAGACCAGGTCGGTGACGTCGAGCAGCGACTGGTCGTTGTCGACCAGCCGGTAGGGGGGCGGCGGCGCGGTCCCCTCCTCCTCCAGGGCGACGCGCCGCGGGCCGAAGGTGCCCATGTGCAGCCAGACCGAGGAGGAGCCCGGGCCGCCGTTGAAGGTGAAGGTGACCGGTCGGCGCGCCGGGTTCTCCCCCTCGCGCTGGTAGGCGACGAAGAACATGGAGGCCCGCGGCCGGCCCTGCTCCTCGCGCAGCACCAGGGTGCCGGCGGTCGCCGTATAGCGGATCTCCTGGCCGCCGATCCGGACCGTGTGGCGGGTGGTCGAGATCTTGTCTTCGAGACGCGGCGGCGGCTCGGCCGGCCCCTGGGTCTCTGCGGTTTGCGGGGTCGGCGGCGGGGCGGGCTGCGACGGCTGCGAGGAGGCCGGCGCGGCGAGCGCGAGACCGGCGAGGAGCAAAGGGAGGAGGGCGCGGCGCTTCATCCGTGGGCCTCGCCGACGTGGGTACGGGGCATGCGGGTCTCCTCTCTACAATTTCAGCAATATTCTCAGGCGATCTTCAACTGCCGCCATGGTCCTGGGCGAGACTGTTCCCCAACGCACCAGGAGCCGTTCCTTTGCAAGCGAGCGGATGGATTCACAAAGCACAGCACTTTCCACTTTGAGCCCTCCCTCCAGAGGAGGGACCCGGACATGGGAAGGAATGGGCCGCAGGGTCGAAGTGATCGGGAGAGCTATGATGAGCCACCCTCGGGCAGGCCGTCTCCCAAGGTCGTCTCCCATTCGGCACGTTCAGCCTCGAAAGCCGTCCAGGCCTCGCGATCCGAGCGGAACGTTGCGTAGGCCGCGTTGAGATCTTCGAGGAAGCGCTTTCTGCGGTACTCCTCGACCGCTTTCTCCAGGATCGCCTGCATGGACTCTTCCTCCGCATGCGCGATCTCCCGCAGAGTCTCACGGGTCCTCTCGCTGATGCGTACTGTTGCCTGCGACACAGCTCTACTCCTTGTAGACGAAAAAGTATACAGCGCAGACCAAGGGTTTGCGCGGCCCACTGGATGGACGCTCTGGCCGGCAGATCCGTACAAGAGGGTAAGGAGATCCTCCATGGCTTACCGCCGATCCGTGATCCAGGCCTCGCTCCTCCTTGCCCTCTCGGCCTTCCTGATCACGCCCTCCGCGTCCCCGCCGGATCCCACCGGCGCGATCCTGCGTTCGACGATGGATCGATACGCCCGCCTGAGCTTCTACCAGGACGAGGGCAACGTCACCTTCCATGTACCTTCAGAAGGCACCACCGAGGAGCTGTGCCGGTTCGCTACCTGGTTCGCCCGCCCCGGCAGACTCCGCTTCCAGTGGCGGGCACGGCACTCGTGGTCGCCGGACTGGGACCGCTACGCCCTCTGGTCCGACGGGAAGGCGGTCTACAGCTCCAACAGCCTCGAAGAGTACACGTGGAGGGAGGAGAGCCTCCTGATGGCGATGGCCGACGCGATGGTGCCCTCCAAGGCCGCGGTCTACAGAGTCCCCACCCTCCTCCTGCCCGAGACCGCCGTGTTCCGCCTGGACCAGCTCACCCGGCCGCGGCTCGTGCGGATCGAGCAGCTCGCGGGAACGGAGTGCTTCGTGATCACGGGCGACAATCCGCGGACCCTGGCCTCCTATACGCTGTGGATCGGCACGCGGGACCTGCTGCTCCGCCAGACCCGGATCGCCACGGACGACCTGGTCCGGACCGACACGCGGTGGAACCTCCGGGTCGACGAGCCCATCCCCCGGGAAGTCTTCACCGATCCCGCGCGGACGAAGCCTCTGCGGTTTCGGGAGCCCGTGCCGGACGCCCTGTCCACCCCCGGGCGATGGATCTCGCTCGGGCTGCGCCGCCTGCTGGAGTGAAACAAACGGGCACCCCCCGGCAGGAGCGCCCAGCCGTCGTCCTGGATCGTGAACGAGATTCGGCCCCAGCGGCCGGCTCGTGGCGCGCGAACTAGAGAAGATCAGGTTGTTCAGGATCAGAGGGTTCTTGTTCGTCGCGCGGCCTTCGGCAGGAACTCCCGGACCCTCTACCCAGACAGTCAGTCATCATCTCCTATTGGTCCAGTATACTGTAACAGTTCCAGATCGAGGACAACGCAGGCGACCAACGATAGGGCCATCTCTTTAAGTAGGAGGTCACCGTGTGGAAGTAGGCGTTCTCCTCGGAGCAGGAGGGCAGAGCGCCTGGAAACTCCTCCAGGGTGCGACGTGGAACGAACTCATGAACCCACTAGCGCGCCTGGCGCATCCGCCGGTTCGAGCCGCAGTTCGTAGAGCTTGAGGATCAACCTCGGCGCTGGGGTACGGTACATGAACATCTTTTCATAGTATATTACATAGCCAAGAAACCTTTCTCTACAAGGAGCTTTCATATGGGCACACAGATTAAATTCTTTCTAAAGATTATCCTCCTGCTTAGCTTGATCGCACTAACCTGGATTATCGCTGTCTGGATAGTTACAAAAGCTGAACTACCAGCGAACGCCAGCCTCGGAGATCTATCCAGCCTTCTTTTCGGAGCTGCTTCAGTAGCGCTGTTCATATTGTCCTTTTTCGTAGCTATCTTAGCAATATTTGGATGGCAAAGCCTACAAAGCACGATCAACGATCGAGTCGATCAAAAGGTCTCCGGCCAAATAAAAGAAATTTACGCGCTGATTGAACATTTCCAGTCAGAGCTGACGGGCAGACAGCTCTCCGGGCTAGGATTCATGATTGGCGAACTTAGCCATGACCTGCGCGTCCTAGACCCGACAGACCCTTACCGCCTAGAGCACTCAATCCAACTTTGCCGACAGGGATACGATAAGTTAAAAGACAGCGGAGCCCGGAGCGGGCTACTTCTCATGGCCTTGAACAATCTAGTTTTTTACCTGTGCGTACGCAAAGGAAAAAAGGATAGAGAATTTGTTTTAACCAATGCACGCGAGTTAAGGAAGGCGGGAGAGGAACTCGACAGGCCCTACCTTCTGCTCACGTATTGTAGGGCGATCCTTTGTTACTCCTCGGAGCCGGCGGAGAGAAAGGAAGCCGAAACCATTGCTGAAGAACTCGCCAACTCACCCATACCTGAAAACCAAAAGAATGAGGCCAGGTTATACCTGGCCTCATTCCGTAGTACTGTTGGATCAGCCTAACAGGCTGTGCCAACCTCAGAACCAGCGCCTCCCATAGTGGTTTCCTCCTTGCTGCGTAGACGCTACTCGTAAGCTTCCAACCTCGTCAAGGCAAGCAAATTTCTTGCCAACGGGTGCGCTATGCATATAGACTAACGCCTTAAGGTCTTGTGCTATTCCATAGCAACCAGACAGACCACTGACCCTCTTCAATACATCGGCACCGACGGATCGACCTGCTGGCTCCAGGCGTGGATGCCACCGGCGAGGTTGGAGGCCTTGGCGAAGCCCATCTGGCGCAGCAGCCTCACGGCCTGGGCCGAACGGCCGCCGTGGTGGCAGTGGACGACCAGGTTGTCGGCCGGGTCGAGCTCGCCCAGCCGGTCGCGCAGCTCCTGAAGAGGAATGAGCTGTGCGCCGGGCAGGCGGGCGATCTGGTACTCCTGCGGCGAGCGCACGTCGAGGACCTTGACGTCGCGCCCCTCGTCCAGCATGTCCTTGAGCTGCAGCACGGAGACCTCGAAGTCGGCCTCGACCTGCTCGGGCTGCTGCGGGATGCCGCAGAACTGGTTGTAGTCGATCAGCTCGCGCTGCGTCGGATTCTCCGAGCAGACCGGGCAGTTGGGGTCCTTGCGCAGCTTGAGCTCGCGGAAACGCATCTTGAGCGCGTCGAAGAGGACGAGCCGGCCGATCAGCGGGTCGCCGACGCCGGCGATCAGCTTGATGACCTCGTTGGCCTGGAGCGAGCCGATGATGCCGGGCAGCACCCCGAGCACCCCGCCCTCGGCGCAGGAGGGGACGAGCCCCGGCGGCGGCGGCTCCGGGAACAGGCAGCGGTAGCAGGGACCCCGCGCCCCCCAGAAGATCGACACCTGGCCCTCGAAACGGAAGATCGAGCCGTAGACGTTGGGCTTGCCCGTCATCACGCAGGCGTCGTTGACCAGGTAGCGGGTCGGGAAGTTGTCGGTGCCGTCGACGACGATGTCGTAGTCCTTGAAGAGGCCGAGGGCATTGCCGGACTCGAGCCGCACCTCGTGCGGCACCAGCCGGATGTGCGGGTTGACCTCGTGGAGGCGCTCGACCGCGGCCTGGATCTTGGGCCGGCCGACGTCCTTGCGCCCGTAAAGCACCTGGCGGTGGAGGTTGCTCTCGTCGACGGTGTCGAACTCGACCAGGCCGAGCGTGCCGACACCGGCCGCCGCCAGGTACATGCCGAGCGGCGACCCCAGGCCGCCGGTGCCGACCATCAGCACTTTGGCCGCCTTCAGCTTCTGCTGCCCCACGGTGCCCACCTCGGGCATGATCAGGTGGCGACTGTAGCGGCGGATCTCCTGCGGCGTGAGCTGCGGCAGGACGGCGTTCTCGAGATCACGGACCAGAGTCATCGGCGGCCTCCTGTCCGCGTCTGAGCGGAGATTAGCCGCGTCTTACGCGGCCGCCCTCCCCCAGCGATCGAGGGGATGATCGACAGGGTGTCGCCCTCGTGCACCGGCGTGTTCTCCTGCTTCATGTAGCGGACGTCCTCGTCGTTGAGGAACAAGTTGACGAAGCTGCGCAGCTTGCC
>JBKKAU010000273.1:0-3724 GCA_046714475.1 Thermoanaerobaculia bacterium | reverse complement strand
GGCTTCTTCTGACGTTCGCCCTTCTCACCCTTCTTGCCATTCCCGCCGTCGCTGACGATGTGATTGGCAGCGGCATCGACGTCTGGGCCACCGAGGCCGACGGCAAGACCTTCGCCGCCTTCAATCTGGAGCCCATCCCGGCGGGGTTCTTCTGCGGCAAGTCGGCGCCGTTCACCGGCCGGATCGCCTTCAAGGGCGTGCCGGTGAGCTCCGAGCTCGGCCGCACCGACACCATCGTCGAGCGGCTCGACGACGCCCCCTTCAATGACAAGGGCGTCGCCTCCACCCGGATTCAGGTCCGGGCGCTCTCTCTGGTGAGCACCGCCCCGGTCAAGACCGCCTGCGGCAGCTACAACGTCAAAGTCAGCCTCGACGGCAGGCAACCGGTCACCCGGATGCGCATCGTCCAGGACCACGACAACGGCGGCCGCTTCTTCGCCCCGCTCGCGCTCAACGTCAAGATGACCTTCGTCCCGGTGAGCGGCAAGGGCCGGGAGCTGGAGATCAGCCGCAACATCCGCTTCCGCAACACGCAGATCATCTGGTCGTACCCTGTCCCTGGTGCAGGGATCCAGAAGGCCGGCTTCGTGAGGGTGGATACCGACGGCGACGGGCGGGAGGATACCTTTCTCCCCGGCACCTCGAACTTCGCCGCGGGCAAGCGGGTCGTCAATGGAAAGTGGTTGCGTGAGGGCCAGCAGTTCGAGGAGCCCTGGAACCACTACGAGCCCCTGCACGAGCACACCACAACCTCTCCATAGAGATCGGCTCTCCTGAGCTGATGCGCTGATCCCAAGGGGGGCCGGCCGGCCCCCTTACCGCCGCCGGGTCGGTTTCCGCGCTCCCGACTTGCGGACCGCCGGCTTCCGCGCTCCACCCTTCTCCGGCGCCTCCCGCGGCGGCTGAAAACCCCGCGGATGCTCGCGGCGCTCCCGCCTCTGCCCGGACTCCCGCCGGCGCGGCGGTTCGTGGTCCATGGCGCGGCGCCAGGGGGCCTCCTGCCGCGGCTCCGCCTTGGTCATGTCGACCAGCTCGAAGTCGAGCCCACGGTGGCGCAGGGAGACGCTGACCAGCGTCACCTCCAGCGGGTCGCCCAGCTTGAAGGTGCGGCCGGTCCGCTCTCCCGCCAGCCGGTGGCCCTCGGCCTCGTAGACGTAGTAGTCGTCGGTCATGCTGCGCACCGGCACCAGGCCGTCCACGTAATACTCCTCGAGTTGGATGAACAGCCCGAAGGGCTGGACGCCGGTCACCCGGCCGTGGAAGCGCTCGCCGATCCGGTCGGCCAGAAAGCGCACCTTCTTCCACTGCAGCAGGTCGCGCTCCGACTGCTCCGCCCGCCGCTCGGTCATGCTGGTGTGCTCGCCCATCGCCTCCAGCCGCTCGGGGATCCGGGTGCGCTCCACTTCGTCCTGGACGGCGTCATGGAGCAGCGACTTCAAACCGCGGTGCACCACGAGGTCCGGATAGCGCCGGATGGGCGAGGTGAAGTGCGCGTAATAGCGCGCCGCCAGCGCGTAGTGGCCCCGGCACTCCGGCGAGTAGACCGCCCGCTGCATGCTGCGCAGGACCACGGAGGAGATGAACGGCTCCTCCGCGTGGCCCTGCACCTCCTGGAGCAGCTTCTGCAGGATCGACGGGTGGAGGTCCACCAGCTCCCCTTCCAGACGGAACCCGAGCTCGGCGAGCAGCTGGCGCAGCTCCTCCAGCCGCTGCGGATCGGGCGCGTCGTGGACGCGGTAGAGGGCCGGCACCTCGTGGCTCACCAGCTCGAAGGCAACCGCCTCATTGGCGGCCAGCATGAACTCCTCGATCAGACGGTGGGCGACGTTGCGCTCGCCGGCCCGCACCCCGACCATGACGCCTTCGGGGTCCAGCTCGACGTTGCCCTCCGGCAGGTCGAAGTCGATCGAGCCGCGCGCCATGCGCTCCCGGTTGAGGATCTGCATCAGCTCGTGCATGTCGCGCAGCGCCGGCAGCACCTCGCCGTAGTCGGCCGCGTCCTCGGCCCTGGGCTCTTCCAGGACCCGCCGCACCTCCGTGTAGGTCAGCCGGCGGGAGCTGCGGATCACGGTCTCGGCATACCGGCGGTTCTGGACCTGGCCGTTCTTGTCGATGTCCAGGAACGCCGAGACGGTGAGGCGGGGGACGTGGGGGCGCAGCGAGCAGAGGCCGTTCGACAGCGCCTCGGGCAGCATCGGGACCGCGCGCTCGGGGTAGTAGACGCTGGTGCCGCGCCGGTAGGCCTCGAGGTCCAGGGCCGAGCCCTCCTCGACGTAGTGGGCCACGTCGGCGATATGGACTCCCAGCTGGAACATCCCCTTGGGCAGCCGCTCGATCGACACCGCGTCGTCGAAGTCGCGCGCCTTCTCGCCGTCGATGGTGACGACCACCCGGCCGCGGAGGTCCTCGCGCCCCGCCCAGTCGGCCGGCGTCGGGTCGGGGGGAAACCCCGCCGCGGCCGCCAGGACCTCCGGCGGGAACTCCTCGGGGATGCGGTAGTGGCGCAGGATCACCAGGACGTCGACCCCCGGCGTCTCCAGGTCGCCCAGGACCTCGATCAGCCGGCCCCAGGCCTTGCGGCCTCGCGCCGCCCTCTCCACACCGACCACGACGTAATGCCCCTCCGGGACGTCGTCCGCGCCCATGACCTCGAGGTCGACCGAGACCTTGGGATCGAACGGCACCATCCAGCGGCGCTCCCGGTCGTCGGTCTCCAGCGTCCCGACCAGCGTCGCCTCCGGGTCGGAGAGGATCTTGACGACAGTGCCTTCGGGCAGCTTCCAGTCGGCCTCCCTTCTCCTCCCCAGCCAGCGGGCGACGACCAGGTCGCCGTCCAGCGCCCGCTTGAGGTTGCGCTTGCGGATGAAGAGGCCGTCCTCGCCGGGGAGGCCGCTCTTGACCATGGCGTCGCCCGAGTCGAGCACGCTGATCCGGCCGACGACCCAGTCGGTCTTCCCCACCGAGAACCAGCGCCCCTCCCACTCGACCGCCCGGCCCGACGCCTGGAGGCGCGTCAGAATCCTCTCCAGATCCTCGGCGCTGATACCCGCCTCCAGCCGCTCGCGGAGCTGCTCGGCCGCGATCCCTTTTTTCCCTACTTCGTCGAGACGATCGAGGATCTCCTGGTGCAGGATGCCCTCGGTTCCCGGAAATATCGTTGACATGGCGTCCGTTTTCCCCCTAGAATGCGCCGCGCTGCGAAAGTGGCGGAATTGGTAGACGCGCAAGATTCAGGATCTTGTGGTCGCAAGGCCGTGGGGGTTCGAGTCCCCCCTTTCGCACCATCGCTCCCACCCCCAACGGGTCAAATCCCCGGCAGAGAATATACGAAACGTGGATCGCTGCGGGCGAGGTGTGCGCAGCCATCCTGTCCAAGCCAGATCAACCCACGGGAAGCGCCGCCGAGAAGCCGTGGGCCAGGGCCGCCGGCCGCTCCGCCTCCGGAGTCAGGGCTCCCGACTCGCGGACGGAGGTCCAGGGCAGGGCGCGCAACAGCTCGCGGAAGCGCAGGTCGAAGCCGTCCCGGCCGGTCTCGTGGATGAAGCGGGCCACGCCGGTGAGCCGGCCCGGCGTCGGACGGCCGGTGATCTCCCAGGGATGGACCACCGCCACCGGCAACCCGCCCGCATCCAGGTGCGCCTGCGCGGCACGGACCAGCCACACCGAACGAACCAGCCGGCCGGTCCAGCTCCCTGCAGGCAGCCGCAAGGGACCGGCAAATGTG
>JBKKAU010000272.1:0-2316 GCA_046714475.1 Thermoanaerobaculia bacterium | reverse complement strand
CGCCGTGGCCGACCTCGCGGCGCTGCCGGAGATGGAACGGCACCGCGAGTTGCGGCGGCTCGCCGCGGAGGAGGCGGCACGGCCGTTCGACCTCCAGCGCGGGCCGCTGGTCCGCCTCACCCTGATCCATCTCGGGGAAGCGCAGCACGCCCTCCTCCTGACGATGCACCACATTGTCTCCGACGGCTGGTCGGCCGGCGTCTTCGTGAACGAGATGACGGCGCTCTACCTGGCCTTCTCCCAGGGTCGCCCGTCGCCGCTCCCCGAGTTGGCGATCCAATACCCGGACTTCGCCGAATGGCAGCGGAGCTGGCTTTCCGGAGACCGGCTCGACGAGCAGCTCCGCTATTGGCGCGAGCAGCTCGCCGGTGCGCCGCCGGCGCTCGACCTGCCCACCGACCGGCCGCGTCCCGCCATGCCCGATGGCCGCGGCGGCGTCCGCGGCTTCACCATCAACCCAGACGTCACAGGGACCTTGAACGCCCTCTGCCGTCGCGAGGGGGCCACTCTGTTCATGGCTCTGCTGGCCGCCTTCGGCGCGGTGCTCGGCCGCCACGCCGGGCAGCAGGACCTGGTGGTCGGCTCGCCGATCGCCAACCGCAACCGCGCCGAGATCGAAGGCCTGATCGGCTTCTTCGTCAACTCGCTGGCGCTGCGGGTGGACCTGGCGGGCGACCCGGCGTTCGGCGAGCTGCTGGCGCGGGCGCGGGAGGTGGCGAACGGCGCCTACGCCCATCAGGACCTGCCGTTCGAGCGGCTGGTCGAGGAGCTGCGACCGAAGCGGGAGCTGGGACGCAATCCGGTCTTCCAGGTGATGCTCGCGCTCCAGAACGTGCCTCCGGGCGCGGTCGACGTCCCCGGCCTTACGCTGGAGCCGTTGGGGGCGGAGACCGGGGCGGCGCGGTTCGACCTCATGGTGGAGGTCTTCGAGAATCCCGAAGGTCTGGGGGGGCGGATCGGCTACGCGCTGGAGCTGTTCGACGCGCCGACGGTCGATCGTCTGGCGGTCCATCTCGCCAACCTCCTCGCCGCGGCGGCGGCCGAGCCCGGGCTCCGGGTCTCGGAGCTGCCTCTCCTCTCCGAGGCTGAACGGCACCAGGCGCTCGCGGAATGGAACGACAATCAGGCGCCGCCGGTCCCGGTCCTGGTCCACCGACTGCTCGAAACGCATCCGCCCGACGCGGTGGCGGTCGTCTTCGAGGACCGGCAATTGACCTACGGCGAGCTGGTCCGCCGGGAGAAGCGCCTTGCCGCCCGCCTGCGTAGGATGGGGGTAGGACCCGAGGTCCGAGTGGGTGTTTTCACCGAGCGCTCGCCCGAAGCGGTGATCGCGGTGCTCGCCGTGCTGGAGGCGGGCGGGGCCTATGTGCCGCTCGATTCCGACTACCCCGAGGAGCGGCTCAACTACATGCTGGCCGACTCGGGGGCGTGGGTGCTCGAAGAGGTGCTGGTCGACGGCGGCCAACGGGGCGATGAGGACTCCGACTTGCCGCCCGGCGGCGTGGATCCCGACAACCTGGCCTACGTCATCTACACCTCCGGCTCGACGGGCCGGCCCAAAGGCGTGCTGGTCAGCCACCGGTCGCTGGCCGCCTCGACGCTGGCGCGGCTCTCTTACTACCCCGAGGCGCCCTCCGCCTTTCTGCTGCTCTCGTCGTTCGCCTTCGACAGCTCGGTGGCGGGGATCTTCGGCACGCTCTGCGGCGGCGGCCGGCTGGTGCTCACCCCGGCCGGGCTGACCGAAGACGCCGACCGGCTCGGCGAGTTGCTGCGGCGTGAGGCGGTCTCGCACATCCTCTGCGTGCCGTCGCTTTACGCCCATCTGGTCGAGCGGCCGGAGCTCGCCGCGGTGCGCGGCGTCACGGTGGCGGGCGAGGCCTGTCCGCCGGAGTTGGTCGAGCGCCACTTCGCGCTCCATCCCGAGGCCGGTCTGTGGAACGAGTACGGCCCGACCGAGGGCACGGTCTGGAGCAGCGTCCACGAGTTTGCTTCCGGGAGCGGGGGCAGACCGGAGCGGGTGCCGATCGGCCGGCCGATCGCCGGCGTCCGGCTGTACGTGATGGACGGGAACGGCCGGCCGGTGCCATTCGGCGCAGCGGGCGAGCTGTGGATTGGCGGCGCGGGGGTGGCGCGCGGCTATCACGGCCGGCCCGGCCTGACGGCCGGGAAGTTCATCCCCAACCCGTTCGGTGGGGCGCCGGGGGCACGCCTCTACCGCACCGGCGACCTCGTACGCTGGCTGGTGGACGGCGAGCTGCAGTTCCTCGGCCGGATCGACCAGCAGGTCAAGGTGCGCGGCTTCCGCATCGAGCTGGG
>JBKKAU010000271.1:0-6469 GCA_046714475.1 Thermoanaerobaculia bacterium | reverse complement strand
GGTGCAGACGGGTGTTGGCGATCGGCTTGCCGATCGGCACGGAGCCGGCGAGCGCGCCTGCGGAAGGCACCTCGTAGACGCAGCACCCGACCGTCGCCTCGGTGGGGCCGTACTCGTTGATCAGGCGGGTGGCGCCCAGGCGCTCCCGCCAGGGCGCCACGTGCTCGCCGAGCAGCGCCTCGCCGCCGAGGATCAGCGTGCCGACGCGGCCGGCGAGGTCGTCGTGGGCCAGCGCCTGGCCGAGCAGCGCGAGGTGGGCGGGGGTGACTTTGAGCAGGCTGAAACCGCTCTCGCCGCGCAGCATGTTGGCGAGGGCGTCGACGCCGCGGTCCTCGGGCACGATCCTCACGGCGTTGCCCGACAGCAGCGGCAGGAAGAGGCTGGTGACGGTCAGGTCGAAGCCCAGCGGCGAATGCAGCGGCGCGCCCTCTCCCGCCGCGGCGCCGTAGGCCGCCGCCGCCCAGCTCAGGTAGTTGACCACCCCGCGGTGCGGCACCATCACCCCCTTGGGGTTGCCGGTCGAGCCGGAGGTGTAGAGGACGTAGGCGAGGTGCTCGGGGGAAGCCGGAGAGCCCAGGTCCGAGCCGTCGAGGCCGGCGATGCGCTCCCACTCCGCGTCGAGGCGGACGGCGTGCGGGCCTTCGGGAAGCAGCTCGGCGAGCCGCGACTGGGTGAGCACGGTGCGGACTCCCGAGTCGGCGGCCATGAAGGCGAGGCGCTCGCGGGGATAGGTGGAGTCGAGCGGCAGATAGGCGCCGCCCGCCTTGAGCACGCCGAGCAGGGCGGCCACCATGTCGAAGGAGCGCTCCATGCAGACCCCGACCACCGTATCCGGCCCGACCCCGCCGGACCTCAGGAAACGGGCCAGCCGGTTGGCGCGGCCGTTCAGCTCGGCATAGGTGAGGCGCTCGCCGAGCAGCTCGACGGCGGGGGCTTCGGGCGTGCGCGCCGCCTGCTCCTCGAAGAGCTGGTGGATGGAGCGGTCCGCCGGATAGGGGGCCGCGGTGGCGTTGAGCCCGGCGAGCAGCCGGTGCCGCTCCTCGGCCGTCAGCAGCTCCGCCTCCCACACCGGACGGTCCGGCTCCGCGACCAGGGCCCCGAGCAGCATGATGAAACGCCCGGCGAGCGTCTGGACGTAGTCCGCCGCGAAGAAGCGCGGGTCGTAGCAGAGCTCCAGCGACAGCGAGCCCCCCCCGCGGACACCGCGGGCCGCGACCAGGCTGACCTTGAAGCGCTCGATGAACGAGACCTCGCTACGCGGCGAGAAAGAGACGCCCCGGGCCTCTCCGCCCTCCCCCCGCTCGACGAGCTCGAAGCCGGCGGGCATCCCCGCGACGGCGCGCTCCCCCTCCTCGGGCGCGTAGCAGACCTGCCAGTCGGAGGCCTCGCTCCAGGCCGCCTGGGCCCGCTCCACGAGATGGCGGAAGGTGTCGCCCGGCTCGGCCCGGGAGGCCAGCGGCACGCACCGGGCGAACAGCCCGACGGCGTCCTCCAGCCCCTCCTGCTGGCGGCCGTCGAGGACCAGCCCCACCCCCAGCCGCGGCTCTCCCGTCAGCCGTACCAGGAGCGCCTGCCAGGCGGCGAGCAGGACGGCGCCGGACGGCGCCCCGCAGTCCCGCGCGAGCGCGTCGATGCGCGCGGCGAGGTCCGGAGCGACCGGCACCGCCGCCCGCTCGGGAGCATAGCCGCCGGCGCCCGTGGGAGAGCCCTCGAGCGGCAGCCGCCAGCCGAGCGGCGCGGCCTGCTCCTGCCGGCGCCAGAGCTCCCGCCCGGACAGGCTCTCCTCGCTCTCCAGCAGCTCGTTCTGCCAATCGGAGAACTGCGAGTACTGGACCGCCTCCTCCTCCGGCACGGCCCCCGCGTAGGCGGCGATCAGGTCGCGCACCAGGTTGCGCAGGCCGGTGCGGTCGGCGCAGAGCGCCGGCACGCCGAGGACGAGCAGGTGGCGGCCGGGGCCGAGGGCCGCCAGCCAGGCATGGACCAGCGGCCCGCGCTCGAGGTCGAAAGGCCGCCGGGCCGCCTGCCGGAACAGGTCGTCGACCGCGTCGTCGCCTTTATCCGAGAGGTCCGCGGTCTGCCAGAGGGGCGGCGGCGCGGTCTCGGCGACCACCTGGAGCGGAAAGCGGATGCCCGGCGAGCGGCGGAAGCCGGTGCGCAGGACCTCGTGACGGCCGGCCACCCCGGTCAGGGCCTGGCGCAGCGCCTCGGCGTCGAGCTCGCCGTCCAGGAGGAGGGCGCACTGCGAGCGATAGGCGCGGCTCTCGGCCTGCAGGCGCCAGACGTGCCGCTGCTGCGGCGAAAGGCGGAATCCTTGAACCTGTTCAGACATGGCCTCTCCTAGAGCTGTCCGTAGTCGGTCATCTGCCCCATGGCGACGAGGATCTTGCGCTGGCCCTTGTACGGGTTGCGCCCGTGCGCGGTCAGCAGGTTGTCGAGCAGGAGGACGTCGCCGCGCTGCCAGGGGAAGCTGACCTCGAGGCGGCGGTAGACATTGAGGACCTCCTCCATGTCGGCGTCCTCGATGGGCGTGCCGTCGCCGTAGTGGCACTGGCGGGGCAGGTCCCCGTCCTCGAACAGCGAGCGCATGGAGTCGCGGGTCTGCGGGTCGAGGCAGGAGACGTGCCAGTGCTGCGCCTGGGTGAACCAGGCCGGCTCCCCGGTGACGGGATGGCGCGCCACCGCCGGCCGCACGGCGCGGGTGCGCAGCCGGTCGCCGTCGCGCCACTCGAAATCGATCTTGTCCTCCTCGCACTCGCGCTCGACCTCTTCGCGGCTGTCCGTCTGGAACACCGTCCGCCAGGGGAGCCCCAGCCCTTCGGTGTAGTTGCGCTGGTAGCGCACTCCCTTCTTCTCGAACCGCTCGCGGAGCTCGGGCCGCAGCTCCTGGTAGACGCGGCGGCTGTCGACGATCGGCGTCTCCCCGCCCTCGTCGGCCGGCCTGGCGCAGGCGAAGAAGATCTTCCGCGGCCAGCTCCAGTTGAAGGAGTTCTCGTTGTGCCAGAGGAGCTGCTGGTCCTGGGGATAGAAGACCGGCGTGTAGACGTTGCCGCTCACCGACTCGCGCGGGTGCTCGCCGTTCTCGTTGAAGAGGTCGGGGCAGATCGTGCGCGCGAAGGGCTCCAGGACCTCGGGCGCGTCGATGCCGAAGCCGCGGAAGAGGATGGCGCCGTGGCGCAGCAGGTCGGCCTCGATCGACTCGCGGTTGGCTTCGGCCCACTCGGCGAGGTCGACGTCGGGCACCCGCGGCCGGAGGACCAGCGGCAGGGCCTGCCCCGGCGCGCCCGGCGTGAGGCTGGTCTTCTCGACCAGCGACTCCTCGCCCGAGAGGGTGACCGGCTTGACAGGCTTGGGCTTCTTGAAGCTGAAGCTCTTGAAGTTGGCCTTTTCCATGTCTTTTTCCTTTTGCTCCATGGCGGCGAGGACCTCCCGCAAGGCGGAGAGGTTCGCCTCCGGCCAGGCCGCGGCCGCGCCGGCGAGTGTCGTGAGCTGCCGTACGAGCCGGGCGATGCGCGGCTCGTCGAAGAGGTCGGTGCTGTAGTTGAGCCAGCCGCTCAGCCCCTCCGGACGCTCCCACAGCGCCAGGATCAGGTCGAGCTTGGCCACCCGGACCTCGACGTCGTGCGAGACGATGTCGAGGCCGGGCAGGTGGAGGGCGCCGCCGGGCGTGTTCTCGAGGAAGAGCTTGACCTGGAACAGCGGCGCCCAGCCCAGGTTGCGCTCCAGCTTCAACGCGTCCACCACCAGGTCGAACGGGATGTCCTGATGGGCATAGGCGCCGAGGGCCGTGTCGCGCACCCGGGCGAGCAGGTCGACGAAGCGGGGGTCGCCCGAGAGGTCGGTACGCAGGGCCAGCTGGTTGATGAAGAAGCCGATCAGCCCTTCGGTCTCGGCGCGGTTGCGGTTGGCGACGTCGGTGCCCACCACCACGTCGTCGCGCCCGCTGACGTGGCGCAGCAGGAGCTGGAAGAGGGCGAGCACCACCATGAACAGGGTCGCGCCCTCGCGGCGGCCGAGCGCCCGCAGCGCCTCGGTGAGCGCGGCCGGCAGCAGCACCAACCGCGTCGCCCCGCGCAAGGTCGGCAGCTCGGGCCGCGGCCGGTCGGCGGGCAGGTCGAGCCGCGCGGGGGCGCCGGCGAGCCGGTCGCGCCACCAGGCGAGCTGGGTCTCGAGCACCTCCCCCTGCAGCCAGCCGCGCTGCCAGACGGCGAAATCGGCGTACTGCAGCGGCAGCTCGGGCAAGGGCGAGGGTTCGCCCGCCGCGAGCGCGCCATAGAGCGCCGCGATCTCGCGCACCAGGACGCCGGTGGACCATGCGTCGCTCACGATGTGATGGACGGTGAACGCCGCCAGGTGGTCCTCCGGCCGCAGCCGCACCAGCAGCACCCGCAGCAGGGGTCCGCGCGCCAGGTCGAACGGGCGCTCCCCTTCGGCTTCGACCAGGAGGGACGCCTCCGGCTGGCGCCACTCCCCGGGCAGGGCCGAGAGGTCGACCACCGGCAGCGGCAGGGGGAGCGGCGGATCGATCCTCTGGACCGCCTGGCCGCGCACGGTCGGGAACGAGGTCCGCAAGGACTCGTGACGGCGCACGATCCCGGCGAGCGTCGCCGCGAGCGCCCGCGCGTCGAGGGCTCCCAGGAAACGCACCGCGTCGGAGATGTTGTAGAGCGCCGTGCCGGGCCGCAGCTGCTCCAGGAACCAGAGCCGCTGCTGGGCGAAGGAGAGCGGCAGGTCGCGGTCCCGGGGAGCGCGTTCGACCGGCGGCGCCGCGATGCCGTGGCCGGCGCGCAACGCGGCGTCGACCTCGGCGGCCAACGCCGCCACGGTCGGACCGCCGAACAGGGTCTGGATGCGCATCTCGACGCCGAAGGCCTTGCGGATCCGCGACACGACCTGCGTCGCCGCGAGCGAGTGACCGCCGCGGGCGAAGAAGTCGTCGCGCCGGCCGACCCGTTCGCAGCCGAGCACCTCGGCCCAGATGCCGGCGAGCAGCTGCTCGGTCGGCGTCAGCGGCTCGTCCCCGGCGGAAAAGCCGGGCCGCTCCGTCTCGGGCTCCGGCAGCGCGTTCCAGTCCACCTTGCCGCTGGGCGTCAGCGGCAGCGCGCGCAGGAGCGCGAAGCCGGCGGGCATCATGGTTGAAGGGAGCCGGGCCGACAGGAAGGCGCGCAGCTCCTCCGGCGCCGGGCTCGAAACTTCCGCGGGCACCACCGGCACCACATAAGCGAGCAGCCGCCGGTCCGGCCCTTCGCCGCGGACCACGGCCACCGCGTGCCGCACGCCGGGGTGGCCGGCCAGCAACGTCTCGATCTCGCGCAGCTCGATCCGCACGCCGCGCACCTTGACCTGGCGGTCGACGCGGCCGAGGTACTCCAGCTCGCCGCCGGGCAGCCGCCGCGCCAGGTCGCCGGTGCGGTAGAGGCGCGCGCCGGGCTCTTCCCCAAAAGGATCGGGCACGAAGCGCTCCGCCGTGAGGTCCGGCCGGCCGAGGTAGCCGCGAGCCAGGCCGGCGCCGCCGATCAGCAACTCGCCCGGCGCGCCCCAGGGCACCGGCCGCAGGCGCCGGTTCGCCAGGTGGACCCGGACGTTGGCGATCGGCGGGCCGATGGGCACCCGCTCCAGCGCCTCGCGCCGGCAGGGCCAGGAGGTGGCGTCGATCGCCGCCTCGGTGGGGCCGTAGAGGTTGACCAGCTCCGCCGCGGGGAAGCGCTCGAAGAAGCGCCGCGCCAGCTCGGGGGTGAGCTCCTCGCCGCCGCAGAACATGCGGCGCAGCGTCTGGCAATAGGCCGCCGCGGGCTCGTCCAGGAAGAGGCGGAGCTGGGACGGGACGAGCTGCAGGACCGTGATGCCCCGGGCCGCGGCCGTCTCGGCCAGGTAGGCGCTGTCCTGATGGCCCTGGGGCCGCGCCAGCACCAGCTCGGCGCCGGCGAAGAGCGGCACGAAGATCTCCCAGATGGAGGCGTCGAACCCGTAGGGCGTCTTCTGCAGGACGCGGTCGTCCGGCCCCAGCGGGTAGGCCGCCTGCATCCAGAGCAGCCGGTTGACGATGGCGCGGTGCGAGACCATGACCCCCTTGGGGCGGCCGGTCGACCCGGAAGTGTAGAGGACGTAGGCCAGGTGATCCGGCCCGACCTCCGGCAGCCTTGCCTCCCCCGTCGCGGAGCCGTCGTCCGGCGCCAGCAGGTCCGGCCGGTCCAGGACCAGGGCCGGCCGCGCCTCCTCCAGGACGGCTTCGAGCCGCTCCCGCGGGTGGTCCGGGTCCAGCGGGACGTAGGAGGCGCCCGCCCGCAGGATGCCCAACAGGCCCACCACCATGTCGAGCGACCGCTCGCAGCGGACCGCCACCCGGTCCTCGGGGCGGACGCCGGCCGCAACCAGCCGGAGAGCCAGCCGGTCCGCCGCCGCCGCCAGCTCCTCCCACGTCATGGCCCGCCGGTCGTCGCGCACCGCCACCCGGCCGGGCGCGCGCGCCGCC
>JBKKAU010000270.1:0-1331 GCA_046714475.1 Thermoanaerobaculia bacterium | reverse complement strand
GCCCCTAGTCTGCCTCCGGCGCGGCCGTTCCGGGACTACATCGTGTGGCTGCTGCGGGGCGACCCGCGCGGGGCCGAGGCGTTCTGGCGGCGCGAGCTGGCGGGCTTCGCCGCGCCGACGCCGGTGGGAGGCGCCGTCGCGGAGCCGGAGAGCCGGCATGCGTTTGGCGGGCGCGGCCGGGCCGTCGCCGTCCTCGACCCCGCAGCCACGGCCGGTCTCGGCGAGTTGGCGCGGCGCCACCGGTTGACGCTCAACACCTTCGTCCAGGGGGCCTGGGCCCTGCTGCTGGCGCGCCGCTCCGGCGAGGACGATGTGGTCTTCGGCGTGGTGGTCTCCGGCCGGCCGGCGGCCGAGCTGCCCGGCGTCGAGTCGGCGATCGGCCCGTTCATCAACACGATCCCGCTGCGGACGCGCCTCGCGCCCGGCGACCGGCCGCTCCCCTGGCTCGCCGCGCTCCAGGAGCGCCAGGTCGAGGCCCGGCGGTTCGAGCACAGCCCGCTCGTCGAGGTTCAGGGCTGGAGCGACGTGCCGCGCGGCCGGCCGCTCTT
The DNA here is from genome assembly GCA_046714475.1 of Thermoanaerobaculia bacterium. Lineage (GTDB taxonomy): Bacteria > Acidobacteriota > Thermoanaerobaculia > Multivoradales > UBA5704 > DASPJI01. The sequence continues at coordinate 783 of JBKKAU010000270.1, read as the reverse complement.
CGAAAGCCTGATGGCCTTCGAAGGCTCGCTGTACGACCCCGCGCTGGGAGAAGGCGCCGGCGGCGTGCGCATCCTGGACGCCCGCTCCAACCAGGTCAGCCGCGCGCCGCTCACGCTTACGGTGGTGCCCGAAGGCGGTCTGCTCTACCTCGGCCTGGCCTACGACCGCGACCGCTTCGAATCCCACGAGGCGCAGCGCTGGGCAGGCCATCTCCTGACGCTTCTCCGGGGGATGACCGCCGGCCCGGAGAGAGCGCTCGCGGACCTCCCATTTCTGACCGAACCGGAACAGCACCAAGTGGCCCTCGAATGGAACCACACCCTCGCCGAAGCCAGGGGCGGCGGTGCCTCCCCCCCTGGGGGGCGGGAGGTAGGGAGCGGGGGAGGTCAGGAGGGGGGTTTTCTCCTCCACGGGCTCTTCCTGGCGCAAGCGGAGCGAGCACCGGACGCCGTGGCGCTGGTTTTCGAAGACGAGCGGATCACCTACGGCCATCTCGCGGAGAGCTCCGCTCGGCTGGCGGCCCGGCTGCGGGAGCTGGGGGTGGGGACGGAGGTCCGGGTGGCCGTCTCCCTGCCGCGCTCGCCGCGGCTGATCGAGACGCTCCTCGCCATCCTCCAGGCCGGGGGAGCCTACGTCCCCCTCGACCCGGACGACCCGCCGGAACGGCGCGAATGGATCGCGGCAGACTGCGGAGCCTCGCTGCTCCTCCCTGGGTACGCGGGCGTCTCACCCGCAGCAAACCAGCAAAGTTTGCAGGCGGGCGGGACGCCCGCGTACCCAGG
>JBKKAU010000269.1:0-3304 GCA_046714475.1 Thermoanaerobaculia bacterium | reverse complement strand
CTCCAGGGTCAGGGAAGGGTCGGCCCAGAGGTCGGGGCAATGCGGTGCGACGCGCAGCTCGACCGGCCGCCCCTCCAGGATGAGCCGCAGGCTCTCGCGGGCGGCGCGGAAGATGGACGACGGCGGTACCGCCTCGGGACGCGGGCGGGCGAGCCCGGCCTCCAATCGGGCCAGGGCCAGCAGGTTGTCGATCCGGCGGGCCAGACGCTCCTGCTCCAACGAGAGCACGCGCAGGCTGTCCACAGCCTCCGGCAGAGCCTGGAGGTGGCGTCCGAGACTCTCGATCTCCAGTCGCATGGCGGTCAGCGGCGTGCGCAGGTCGTGCGAGACGGCGCGCAGCAGCGAGGTCCTGAGCGCCTCGCTCTCCCGCATGGCTTCGAGGTAGGCCGCTTCGGCCAGCAGCCGCTCGCGCTCGACCGCCAGCCCCAGGAGCCGCCCGGCGGACTCCAGGATGGCGCGCGAGGTCCGCGGCCCCTCCGCCGCGAGAACGCCGGCAACCGTCCCGCCGACCTCCAGGGGGACGTAGGCGGTGCCGGCGCCGTCCTCGACCAGATGCCCCGTCGTCCAGGCCTGCGCGAGCAGCGCCGCGTCCGGCGCCGGCGGCTCCCCGATCACGCTCACGGACTCGTGCCGGTCCGCCGTCCCCAACAGCAACGTGCCGCCGCCGGCGCCGATCGCCCGCAGCGTCCGGGCCGCGGCCTCGCCCAGCACGCCGGGGCGCTGGCTCGTGGCGAAGAGGCCGAAGCAGAGGTCGTAGAGGATCTCCACCTCCCGCCGCCGCTGTTGCGCCTCCTCCTCCCGGGTCCGGGCGGTCGCCACGAGGCGGCTGGCGAGCGTGGCGGCGGCGAGGAAGGAGAACAGCGCGACCCAGTTGGCGGGGTCGGCGATCGTCAGCGTGCCGAACGGGGGGAAAAAGAAGTAGTTGAAGCAGAGCGTCGCCGCGACCGACGCTGTCGCCCCGACCGCCCAACCGCCCGAGGCGGCGAGCCCGAGGACGGCGAGCAGATAGAGGAAACCCATGGTTGCGGCATTGGCCCCGAGCGAACGGCCGAGCCAGGTGACGAGCGCCACCATGGCCGGCATCGCGGCCCACGCGAGGGCGCGGCGCCCCCGCTCGGGCAGGTCTCCAGCGATCATGCCTCCAGTCTAGCCGTATACGGCCGCCACGGGCCGGCTGACCGGCCGGGCGGTCGGGTACGAAAAGCCCTGAGCGTCCCCGGGATCTGTGATAGGGTCCGCCCTTTGCAATGGCGAAGGGCGCCGCCGGCCTCAACCTGCCCGCGGAGCTTCGGAATCTACTGAATGGCTCATACAGCTCAATCCCAAGAGAACGGCAACCGGTATTTCCTGGGGCTCACTCTCGGCGCCCTGGGGGTTGTCTACGGTGACATCGGCACGAGCCCGCTCTATGCGTTGCGCGAGTGCTTTCACGGCCCGCACGCCATCCCGCTGAATCCCGTCAACGTCATGGGCGTGCTGTCGCTGGTCTTCTGGTCTCTGATCATCGTCATCACCATCAAGTATCTGGTCTTCGTGATGCGCGCCGACAACCGCGGCGAGGGCGGCATCCTCTCCCTGATGTCGCTGATCCCCGCGAAGTTCCGCGAGCAAGGCCAGGGCGGGCACTGGGTCCTGGTGGCCCTCGGCCTCTTCGGGGCGGCGCTGCTCTACGGCGACGGCATCATCACCCCGGCGATCTCGGTGCTGTCCGCGGTCGAGGGGCTCGAGGTCGCGACGGCGTTTTTCGACCCTTACGTGGTGCCCATCACCATCGGCATCCTGATCGCCCTGTTCCTGGTCCAACGCCGCGGCACGGCGGGGATCGGCAAGATCTTCGGACCGGTGATGCTCGTCTGGTTCTCCACGCTGGCCGTACTGGGCATCTCCTGGATCGCGCGGAACCCGCGGGTGCTCCTGGCCGCCAATCCGGTCTACGCGGTGGACTTCTTCGTGCAGAACAGGCTGGTCGGCTTCCTCGCCCTGGGGACGGTGTTCCTGGTGGTCACCGGCGGCGAGGCGCTCTACGCCGACATGGGGCATTTCGGCAGGAGGCCGATCCGGATCGCCTGGTTCGCCCTGGTCCTGCCGGCGCTACTGCTCAACTACTTCGGCCAGGGGGCGCTGCTGCTGCAGAGCCCCGGGGCCGCCGACAACCCCTTCTACCGCATGGCTCCCTCCTGGAGCCTGTACCCGCTGGTGGTGCTCGCCACGGTCGCCACGTCGGTCGCCTCGCAGGCGGTCATCTCGGGGGCGTTCTCGCTCACCCGGCAGGCGGTGCAGCTCGGCTACACGCCGCGCATGGAGATCGTCCACACCTCCGAGGAGGAGATCGGCCAGATCTACATCCCGTCGGTCAACTGGGCGTTGATGTTCTCGACAATCGGCCTGGTCCTCGGCTTCCGCGCCTCGACCAACCTGGCCGCGGCGTACGGCGTCGCGGTGACCGCCACCATGGTGATCACCACGATCCTGGCCTATGTGGTGGCGCGCCGCCTCTGGGGCTGGCCCACCCTCTGGGTGGCGCCGGTCGCCGCGCTCTTCCTGATCATCGACCTTGCCTTCTTCGGCGCCAACATCGTCAAGATCGGGGACGGCGGCTGGTTCCCGCTGGCGGTGGGCCTCTTCGTCTACACACTGATGACGACCTGGAAGAAGGGACGGCGCATCCTGGCCGAGCGGCTGGCCAAGGACGCGCTGCCGTTCGCGACGTTCATCGAGGGCGTCAAGCCCGGTACGCCGCCCCGCGTGCCCGGGACCGCCGTCTTCATGTCGCGCGACCCCGACGCGACGCCCACGGCCCTGCTCCACAACCTCAAGCACAACCGGGTGCTCCACGAGCGGGTGATCCTGCTCACCGTGCAGACCGACGAGGTGCCGCTCGTGCCCAGGGAGGACAAGGTCCAGATCGAGAACCTCGGCAAGGAGTTCTACCGGGTGAGGGCCTTCTACGGCTTCCTGGAGTCGCCGGGCGTGCCGGACCTGATCGAGCTCTGCCGCGACAAGGGGCTCGACCTCAAGATCATGAGCACGACCTTCTTCCTGAGCCGCGAGACGCTGATCCCGAGCAGCAAGCCCGGCATGGCGATCTGGCGCGAGAAGCTCTTCGCATTGATGACCCGCAACGCCTTGCGTCCCACCGACTTCTTCCGCATCCCCCCAAACCGGGTGATCGAGCTCGGGATGCAGGTACGGCTGTAGGGCTTAGAACCTCTAACAAACTTGGCTTAAAGTGATGTAGGGGAGGGGTTTACCCCCTCCCGGGGGGGGGGGGCGCCCCCCCCCCCCAAAAAAGAGGTTATGTGGT
>JBKKAU010000268.1:0-9294 GCA_046714475.1 Thermoanaerobaculia bacterium | reverse complement strand
GCGCTCCCCTGCAGCTGCGCCGGGTTGCGCCCTTCGACCGCCGCCTTGTAGCGGGCGACGGCCCGCACCAGGGCTTCGACCAGCTCGCCCCTATGGGCGGCGTCCTGCAGCTTCGCCTCCTCCTCGGGGTTGCTCAGGAAGCCGAGCTCGACGAGCACCGCGGGCATGTCCGCCCCGATCAGCACGCGGAAAGGGGCCTGCTTGACCCCGCGGTCGCGGAGCTGGAGCGCGGTGTTGAGCTCGGACTGCACCAGGTTGGCGAAGCGCTGGCTTTCGGCCATGTGATGGCTCTGGGCGAGGTCCCAGAGGATGACCTGGAGGTCTTCCAGGGTCTGCTGCTCCGGCGAGCCCGGAGTCGCGGCGCGGTTCTCGGCCTCGGCCGACCTCGCGGCCCGGGCGTCCGAGGCCTGCGGGCTCAGGAAGTAGGTCTCGGCGCCGCGCGCGCCGGTGCCCAGCGACGAGTTCAGGTGCAGCGAGATGAAGAGGTCGGCCTTGTTCTGGTTGGCGATGGCCGGCCGGGTGTCGAGCGGCAGGGTGGAGTCGTCGCTGCGGGTGAGGAGGACGCGTACGGGCAGGCGCTGCTGCAGGCGCCCTGCCAGGTCCCGCGCCAGGGTGAGCGTCAGCTCCTTCTCCGCGATGCCGCTGGGGCCGATCGCCCCCGTCTCGCTGCCGCCGTGGCCGGGATCGATCACGATGGTGCGGATGCCGCTCCGCACCTCGCGCGGCGGCAGCGCCGGGCCGCCCTCGACCGCCACGGAGGAAGGCTGGTGGACGTCGAAGACCAGACGGAACGGGTTCTCGAGGGTGTAGCTCTCGACCGCCAGGCCGGGAGCCATCTGCACCCGGATCAGCTCCGGGGCGATCCCGACGTTCTGGACCAGCGGGTCGCGCACCTGGGGCGGCTGCGCGGGCTGGGAGAGCCGGTCGCCGAGCATCTGCACCTCGATCGCCCCGGTCTGCTGGTTCAGGCGGTAGCGCGGCGGCTCGGAGAACTGCAGCACGACCGTGGTCATACCCTGGAGATGGACCACGTCGACCGCGACGCCGATCTCTCTCGCGCCGCGCTGGGCGATGACCAGCCGGGTCTCCTGGGGCCGCCACTCGAACGAGTAGCCCTGGAGGTCGCCCCAGGTCTTCTGCAGGAGCTCGAGCGGCACCTGGATCCCGCCCTCGGTCCGGATCACCGGCTGCGAGAGGGAGACGATGTTGTCGCCGACGGTGATGACCGAGCTGCCGACGCCCAGGACGATGTCGGTCTCGCCGATGCGTAGCGTCGCGCTCTCCCCGGCCGGGTCTTCGACGAATTCGCCGCCCAGCGCCTGGATCATCGGCCCGAGGCCGAACATCGGGCCGGCGGGGTTGATCGCCACCGGCACCGGCAGGTCGCGCCCGTCCAGCGTCACGGTGGGGACGCGGCCGGGAGCGGCCTCAGGGGCCGGAGCAGGCGTGGGAGCCGCGGGGGGCTCCGTCTTTTGCATCTGACCGATCTGAGCGCGGACGAGCACCGGCAGCAGGCAGACCAGGAGCAGAGAGATCCAGAACCGGCGGTTTTTCACGCGGGAGAGGATACCACCGAGTCCTGGAGGTACGAGGGACCCTCGTACCTCTCCCGGTGGAAAGTCGTTCGCCGAATGTGGTAAATGCTGATGGCCGTCCGGGGGACATCGAGTCGGGTGCTCCGGCGTTCAATCCAAGGAGAGGAAAGCGATGGAGATCCGGCAGTTTCGGGTAGTGATCCGCTCGCGGTTCTACGAGCGTGCCTTGAAGTTCTACGGAGATTCCCTGGCGCTGCCCCGGCTCCACGCCTGGGAGCGCGAGGATGCCCGCGGGACCGTCTTCCAGGCCGGCGCCGGCGCGCTCGAGGTGGTCGGCCGCCCGGCCAACGACGACCCGCGCGGGCGCGACGAGGGGTTCGACAACCAGGGCCCGATCGAGAAGATGAGGCTGGTCTTCCTGGTCCCGTCGGCGCAGCAGGCCTACGACGAGATCTTCTTCCGCGACAAGAACGTCCCCGGCGGTCTGCGCAAGGACCTGGACGGTGTGCTGGTCTTCGAGACCCACGACCCGGACGGCGTCAAGATCTTCTTCAAGGAGAGCGGGGACTCGTAGGGGCGCGGTTCATCCCGCCCTCTGCCTACCCGTAGCTCTCGTAGTGGACGCGCGCCTTGGGCACCCCGAGGGTCGTCAGGGCCGCGAGCACCGTCTCCAGGAAGCGAGGCTGCGGCTCCTCGCCCCGCTCTTTCGCGGCCTGGCGGTCGAACTTGGTGAGCCCGGGCCCGCAGGTGTAGACCTCGACCGCCGTGGGGTCGGGGATGTGCTCGCGGATCAGCTCCTCGCCGACGCGCCCCTTGCGGACCTCGCCGGTGAAGGCGGTCAGCTTCTGCTCCCGGGTCAGGGCGTGGACCACCTTCAGCCGGTCCGGGTACTGCGTCGCCAACTCCTCCAACTGCCGCAGGAAGATGACGTCGTCCCAGGTCTTGTTGCCGTAGAGCAGCGTGTGCCGCAGCGTCATGTCGTTGGCCAGGCAGTGCTTGAGGATGCTCATGTTGGGGACGATCCCCGAGCCGGCGCAGATGTGGACCACGTGGTCGGTGCGCGACTCGATGTCCGGCGGCAGCACATAGGGGCCGCCGAAGCCCATGACCACCATGCGGGTGCCGGGTAGGACGCGCCAGGTCAGGAAGGGTGACAGCAGCGGCGGGTACTTGGTGACCCCGGAGACGTAGAGCTCTTCCTTGATGGTGATCGCGAGATGGCGCTCGTGCGGCGCCGACACCATCGAGTAGGCCCGCGCCGGCTCCTTCTTGCCTTTGACGTCCTCGAAGTACTTGCAGAACCGGTCGAGGGCGTTGAACTGCTGCGGCTTGATGGTCAGGAAGTGCCCGGGCTGGTACTCCAGCCGGTCGTTGCCGGTGAAGAAGACGAGCGTCGCCGAGTCGTGCGTCTCCCGGATGACCTCGGAGACCATCACCTCCATCTCCTTGATGCGCGGCCGGCGCGCGGGCGCGCCGGCCTCAACAGGGACGGCCTCGTCCGGGTCCGGTTCGACAGGCTGCGACGTCTGGGGTTCCGCCATGGGGGTCACCTCCTTCTTCAGAAAGGATCGTACGACAGCTTCCGGCTCAGTCCCTCCACTCGATGCGATAGACCGGCACCACCCGCGCCTTGCCTTTCAGGGGCAGCGGCTCCAGCGCCGTGGCCGGCGGCGGCGCGGCGAGCCCGGCATAGGCCGGCTCGGCGAGCAGGATCTCCCCCGGGCCGGCTTCCGAGCAGAGGCGGGCCGCGGTGTTGACCGCATCGCCGATCACCGTGTACTCCAGCCGCCGGCCGCTGCCGATGTTGCCGGCGAAGGCCTCGCCCGAGTTGATGCCGATCCCCACCGCCAGCGTCGGCCGTCCCTGCCGCGCCCATTCGGCGTTGAGCTGCTCCAGGGCGCGCTGCATGGCGACCGCCGCCTGGACCGCCCGGTCGGCGTCGTCCTCGCGCGTCACCGGCGCCCCCCAGAGCGCCATCAGCGAGTCGCCGATGAACTTGTCGAGGACGCCGCCGTGCTCGAAGACCACGTCCACCATCTCGGTGAAGTACTCGTTCAAGAGGCGCGCAATCTCGTCCGGGTCCATCCGTTCCGACAGCGTCGTGAAATCGCGGATGTCGGATAACAGCACCGTGACCCGGCGCCGGGAGCCGCCGAGCTGCACCTCGCCGGTCTGGCCGGCGATCTGCTGCGCCAGGTCGGGGGCGAAGTAGCGCTGGAAGTTGGAGAGCACCACCGCCTCGCGACGCACCCGCTCGAGGAGCTGGCTGTTCTCGATCGCCACCGCAACCATGCCGGAGAAGGCGGTGAGGAACTCCAGGTCCTCCTCGGCGAACGAGTGGGTGGCGCCGAGGTTGTCGAGGTAGATCAGCCCGAGCACCGTCCCCTGGTTGCCGAGCAGCGGCGCGCACAGGGCGCTCTGCACCTTCTGCCGCAGCATGGTGCCGCCGCCCGCGAAGCGGTCGTCGGTCGGCGCGTTCTCGATCAGCAGCGCCACCCGCTCGTGAACCGTCTTGCGGGCGACGGCGCGCGGCACGTACCAGCTGCCGCCGTCGGCGTCCGCGTTCCGGCTGCGGGAGATCCGCGGCGTCAGCTCCTCTCCCGGCCCCGTCATCAGGATGGCGACCCGGTCGACGTCCATCACCTGGAAGGTGAGGCTGACCGCCTGGTCGAGCAGCCGGTCGATCCGCGTCTGCTGCGCCAGCTCCTTGGCGATGTCGAGGAGCAGGGCGAGCTTGCGCGCTTGGCGTTCGGCGAGCGAGGCACCGCCGATACGGAGCAGGGAGGGGCCGCCGCCGGTCGGGTCCCCCAGCCGCGACGCGATGTCGGCGGGGCCTTGGACCGGGACCTGGCGCAGGATCGTGGCGTCGAGCGCGTCCTCGCCGGCGAGGACGGCGGGAAGAGGGACCGGGAGCTGGTCCCGCAGCACGTCGAAGGTGACCTTGCCGAAGGCGACCCGCGCCCCGGGCGGGGCGAGCGCGTCCTTCACCTTGCGGCCATTGAGGAAGGTGCCGTTGGTCGAGCCCAGATCCTGGATGCGCAGCTCGCCGTCCACCAGCTCCACCTCGGCATGGCGGCGCGACACCGTCGGATCCTGGATGGAGAGGTCGCACTCCGCCGCCCGCCCCACGACAATGGTGCGCCCGGGCGGGACGCGGATGGACGGGTCCCCTGTGATGGCGGTGAGCTTCAAAGCCAAGCCGGCCTCGGTCTAGGGAGAGGCCCGCGCGGCGGGTCCCTCCATCTCTCGGGCTCTACGGTACTACAGTGGGAATCTCCATGGGTTGAACCGGGTTTTTCGACTGTGGTACCCTTCGCGGGTCCGCTGGACGCGTGGCGCATTCGTCTAGGGGTCCAGGACGCCGGCCTCTCACGCCGGTAACACGGGTTCGAATCCCGTATGCGCTACCAAACGTTCTTTAGGGGTGGTGAAGTGGTGTAACTCCTCGTAGAATGAGGCAGTTACGGGTGTTCGAATCTCCCCTTCCTGGACCTTCAATCCTTCCGGAAACAGAAACGCCTGGAATCTTTGGCGCTGGTCTAGGCTGGCTTCTAGCCAGAGCCTGGACGCGTTCAGGGAGACTCGCTCGGCGAAGTCCAGGACGGCTTCGATGTCGAGCTCGTCTCTTCTCTCGTCGTGCTGGTCGATCTCGGCCATCAGCAGGGCTTCGTTCAGCTTGTTGAGCTGGTCTTTGTAGGTCGCCTCGTCGATGACCTTCTGGTAGATGAAGGCGTCGAGGAGCTGGTCTTTGCGCCGCTTCACTTCCGCGATCTTCTTCTCGGCGGCGTTCCGCTGTGCGGTGTGGTCTTCTTTGCGGGCTTTCCAGACGTCCAGGACGATGGCGCGGAAGAGGGCCAGGAACTCGGGCTTCGGCCGTAGGCGGTCGAGGAGGGCCAGGAACTTTGCGTCGAGCTCGCGCCGGGGGAGCTGGGTCTTGCGGCAGTGGGCTTTTGGCGGGCAGTGGTAGTAGGCGTAGCGCTGGGTCTTGCCGTGGGACCAGGAGCCGGTCAGGCGCTTGCCGCAGTGGCCGCAGGCGGTGAAGCCTCGGAGCGGGAAGTCGGGGTTGTTGCGCTCTTTCGGCACGATGTGGCCGTTGGTGGCGAGGTGGCTCTGGCAGCGCCAGAAGGTGTCTTCGTCGACCAGGGGCGGCCAGTTGCCTACGGTCTCGATGTCCCAGGTGGGCTGGAGGATCCGGCTGATGTAGACGCGGTTGGTCAGCATCTCTCCCCATTTCTGCGGGGAGAGCTCGCGGCCTTGCCGGGTGCGGAGGCCGCGAGCGGTGATCTCCGCCAGGGCCTGCGCCTTGGTGTAGAGGCCGGTGGCGAAGCGCTCGAAGCCGAGACGGAGGAGCGGCGCGCGCTCGGGGTCGAGCTGCAGGGTCTTTTCGTCCGGCAGGTAGCCGAGTGGCGGCTTCCAGACCCATTGGCCGCGCCTCAAGGCTTCCTGCATGCCGGCTTTGGTCCGGCCGCCTCGAACGTCGTTGTCGAACTGGGAGAGGGCGGCGAAGATGCCTTCCATGAACTTGCCGGCCGGGGTCTCGTCGATGGGCTGGCTCACCGCTCTCAAGGTCATGCCGAGCCCGGCCAGGTGCCGGCGGACGATGGCGTGGTCGAAGGCGTCGCGGGCGAAGCGGTCGACGTTGGTGACCACGAAGACGTGGATCTTCACCCGCCGCTTGTTCTGCTCCCGCAGGTAGGCCAGGGCCGCCTGAAGCTCGGTGCGGTTGACGGTCTTGGCGGACTCGCCCCGCTCCAGGAAGACGCGGTCGATCTCCCAGCCGTTCTGCTTGCAGTAGGCCCGGCACTGTTCTTCCTGGACGGGGAGGGAGAGGTTTTGGGTCTGCTCTTTGCTGCTGACTCGACAGTAGATGATGGCCCGGAGTGTGGTCATCCCGATGGCTCCTTGGCTGGGCTGGCGGCTGCCCGGTTCCTCTTCAGAAAGCAGGTGACGGTGATGTCGGCAAGGCCATAAAGTTGCCGGCGTAGACGATCCAGATCGTCATCCGAGAGGTCGCGTGCTACCTCTCCCAGGATTCTACGGCATTCCTCCAGAGAAATCATATCATGAAGTAGTGCCTTGTTTGCGCCTGGAGGAAACCCGACGGGGCCTTCTCTGCCGCCGGTAGCGGTGGAGGATCTGGTGGATGGCGGTCCGGGTGAGCGGTCCGCGAGGGCCGTAGAGGACCGGTGTGGGGTCGGCCCAGAGGCGGCTTTCGGTGAGCCAGGCGAGCAGGCGGGCCCCCAGGTCGGTGGGCAGCACGACCTTCCATAGGATGCCGTGGCGGCGGACGGTGACGAGGAGGTTTCCCCGTTCCATGGTGATCGCCGAGGCGGGCAGGGCGCAGATCTCGGCGGCGCTCAGGCCGGCGGCGATCAGCGCCAGGAGGGCGCCGTCGCGCAGGCCCACGGGCCAGCCCAGCAGCAGCCGGGCCGGGTCGACCCGCGGCAGGACGGCCCGCGCTCGCTCGGGACGGATGGCGGACATCAGGCGTGGGCCGGCTCCGGAGTTGTGCGGTTGCGGAAGGAGGTGGTCGCGCCGCTCCAGGTCAGCTCGACGGCGCCGGTCTCCCCGTGGCGGTGCTTGGCGACGATGACTTCCGCAAGCCCGCGGAGGCTCTCGGTGACGGGGTCGTACACCTCGGGGCGGTGGACGAAGGCGACCTGGTCAGCGTGTTGGGCGATGGCGTCCGATTCGGCCAGGTCGGCGAGCTGCGGCCGCGGATCGCTGCGGCGGGTGAGCTCGCGGTTGAGCTGGGAGAGGGCGATGAGCGGCACGCCCAGCTCGCCGGCGAGCTCTTTGAGCTGGCGGGCGATCTGAGCGATCTCGAGGCGCCGGTTTTCGACGCGGGCGCCGAGGGTGAGGAGCTGGAGGTAGTCGACGACCAGGAGCCCCAGGTCGGGATGCTCGGCCTTGAGCCACCAGGCCTGGGCTTCGAGGTCGCGCAGCACCAGGCCCGGGCTGTGATGGAAGAAGAGCGGGGATCCGGCGATGCGGCGTGCGGCGGCAAAGAGGTCTTGCCATTGCCGGGTGGAGAGGCGGCCGGCGCGGAGGCTGTGGAAGGCGATGCCGGATTCCGCGGCGGCGAGCTTGAAGGCGATCTCTTCGAGGCGCATTTCGAGGGAGAAGATGCCGACGGGCCGCTGGAGCTGGAGGGCGGCGTGGCGGGCGAGGTCGAGCGCCAGCGAGGTCTTACCCATGCCGGGCCGGCCGGCGATGACGTAGAGCCCGCCGGGCAGGAGGCCGGGGCCGAGCCGGTCCCAGGCCGGGAAGCCGGAGGAGAGACCGCGGAGGGTTTCGGCGGGCGTGCCTTCGAGGACTGTCAGCAGCTGGTCCAGGGCCGGTCCGCTCTCTTTCCAGTGGATGCGGGCGGCACGGCGGAGGAGCTTGTCGATGGTGTCGCGGAGGTCGGCCTCGATCTCGTGGAGCGGGCGCGCGGTCGAGGCGGCATTCAGGTGGATACGCCGGAATTCCACGATCAGGTCGCGGCGGAGGCTCCTGTCCTTGAGGATGGCGACGTACTCGTCGAGGCGGCCGAGGTCGGGCAGGTCGAGGTCGAGCGCGGCGAGGTAGGCCAGGCCGCCGACGGCTTCGAACCGCCCGGCCAGCTGGAGATGCGCCTGGAGGGTGAGGCGGTCGGGTGTGGAGCCGGCGTCGGCGACATCGAGGAAGGCCTGGTAGAGCACGCGGTGGCGCTCGAGGTACCAGTCGCGGGGCTCCAGGCGCGTGCGCACCTGGGCGATGTGCAGGGGCTCGAGGAGGAGGGCGCCGAGCACGGCGCGCTCGGCTTCTTGGCTGTGCGGCCAGGTCTGCTGTCGTTTCATCGGCGGGCGTTCCTCAGTCGGACGTCGGTTCCGTGGGTGTGGATGTGGAGGCCGGAGAGCCAGCGCGAGAGCAGCGGCGGCGGGGTGGCGGCGGTCGGGTTGCGCAGCAGCTCGGGGAGGAGCTGGTTGGTGACGATGGTCGGTAGACAGCTCTCGTCGCGGGTGCGGGTGATGAGCACCAGGCGCTCGATGTACCAGATGGGGGCGGCGCCGGCGAGCGGCTCGTCGAGGACGAGGAGCGGGGTGGCGAGGAGCGGGGCGAGGACGTCCTCGGAGGCGGCGAGGTCACGCTGAAGGCGCCGGGACAGCTCGGGGCCGGAGATCCAGTGGCCGCGCCGGCCGGTGCGCAGGTGCTCGGCGAGGAGCACGGTGGCGATGCCGGTCTTGCCGGTGCCGGTGGGTCCCCAGAGTGCGACCCAGGTGGGGGTTCCGGTCCAGCTCTCCAGGTCCGCGGGCCAGGGGCGCTGGAAACAGGCGGACCAGCTCTGGCGGGTGAGGTCGCGGAAGAGCTTGGGGATGCCGGCGCCGGCTTCGGTGAAGGCGGTGGCGGCGCGCCGGGCGTCGTGGCAGGCCTGGCAGAGGAAGTCTTCGGGGATGCGGCCGAAGGCGATCTGGTCTTCGCCGCACTGACTGCAGTTCCAGGGCGTCATGATTCCTCCGTGTTGGCGATGATTTCGAGGGCTTGCTGCCAGCGGACCTCGTCGGCGCCGGCGGACCACAGGAGCTCGCGGCCGGCGCGGGCGTCGAGGACCGTTCCGGGCGCCGGCCTCGCGGGGCTGGTGGGTCTTGCGGCCTGCTCCATCACGACCCGGTGCGCGTAGACGATCGGCTCCCGCTTGTTCGCCAGACCTGCCTGGACGAGGCGGCCGAGCAGGTCGAGGAGCGGCTCGATGCCGCCGAGCGTCTTCGACCACAGGCCGATCTGGGAAGGAGTGGGC
>JBKKAU010000267.1:0-4508 GCA_046714475.1 Thermoanaerobaculia bacterium | reverse complement strand
CTGGCAACGCCGTTGGCTGGAGGGGGAGGTCCTGGAGCGGCACGTCGACTACTGGCGCCGGCGGCTCGAAGGCCGCCCGGCGGTGCTCGACCTGCCGCTGGACCGGCCGCGCGCCGACCGGGCCGGCGGCGGCGCGGGCCGGCACAGCCTGTGGCTCTCGCCGGAGCTGACGGCAGGGATCCACGCCCTTTCCGAGGCGGAAGGCGGGACGCCGTTCATCACCCTGCTCGCCGCCTTCGCCGCCTGGCTCGGCCGGATCAGCCGCCAGGACGACGTGCTCGCCGGCACGCCGATCGCCAACCGCACGCGCGGCGAGGTCGCCGGGCTGATCGGCTACTTCGCGAACACCCTGGTGCTGCGGACCGACCTCTCCGGAGACCCCACGTTCCGCGCCCTGTTGGCGCGGGTGCGGGAGTCGGCCCTCGGCGCCTACGCCCACCAGGACCTGCCGTTCGAGAAGCTGGTTGAAGAGCTGCAGCCCGAGCGCGAGACCACGGTCACGCCGCTGTTCCAGGTGATGGTCTCCTTCCACAACACACCGCTGCCGGAGGTCGACCTGCCCGGCCTGCGGCTGCGGATGCTCGAGACCCCAACCGGCGCGGCCATGTTCGACCTCAACCTTGGCGCCACCGGGCACGACGGGGCCCTGCGCCTGGACCTGGAGCACTCCACCCGCCTGTTCGAGCCCGCCACGGCGACGCGCATGCTCGGCCAGCTCGCGCGCCTGCTGGCGGGGGCGGTCGACGGCCCGGATGGCAAGGTGGGTGAGCTGCCGCTGCTCGCGGAGACGGAGCGCTTCCAGATCCTGACCGAGTGGAACGACACCGCCGTCGCCTTCTCCGGGCTCCTCGTCCACCGGCTCGTCGAGGAGCAGGTCGAGCGTACTCCCGAGGCCCCGGCCGTCGCGGCCGGAGAGGAGAGATGGACCTACCGGGAGCTGGACCTCCAGGCCAACCATCTCGCCCGTCTGCTGCGCGAGCTGGGGGTCGGGCCCGAGGACCCGGTCGTCGTCCTGCTGGAGCGCTCGGCGTGGATGGTCGCCGCCCTCCTGGCCGTCCTCAAGGCGGGCGGTGCCTACCTGCCCGTCGATCCGGCCTCGCCGCGCGACCGCGTCGCCGTCGTGCTGGCCCGGTCGGGAGCTCGGGTGGTGGTGACCCGCGACCGGCTGCGCCTGTTGCTGCCGGACGAAGCCGGCGCGGCCTGGAGCGTCCTGGATGTGGACGCCGACCGCGAGCGGATCTCCCGGCAGTCGCCGGAGCCCCCGGCGGCCCTCCTGGAAGACCCGCGGCAGATCGCCTGTGTCATCTATACCTCGGGCTCGACGGGCGAGCCCAAGGGCGTGGAGGTCCCGCACGCCGGTCTGAGCAACCTCGTCGCCTCGCAAAGAGAGGCCTACGGGCTGCGGGCGGAGGACCGCGCGACGCTGATTTCTGGTCCGGCTTTCGACTCTTCGGTCAGCGAGGTCCTCCCCCTGCTCGCCTCGGGGGCCAGCCTGCACATACCCGACGACACGACGCGGCTGTCGCCGTCCCGGCTGCTGCGGTGGATGGCGCGGCAGGGGATCACCTTCTCGTATCTGCCGACCCCGCTCGTCGAGATCGCCCTGCGCGAGGAGATGCCGCAGGGGCTGGCGCTGCGCGCCTTGATCACCGGCGGTGAGAAGCTGCACCGGGGACCGGACCGGGAGCTCCCCTTCGGGCTGTTCAACCACTACGGGCCGACCGAAAACAGCGTGGATACGACCTCCGCCCGGGTGGAGCCGGCTTCGCGGGCCGCCGGCTCACCGGCGATCGGGCGGCCGGTCCACAACCACCGGGTCTATGTCCTGGATCCCGGCTTGCGGCCCGTGCCTCTTGGCGTGCCGGGAGAGCTGTATGCCGCCGGCCCGGGGCTCGCCAGGGGATACCGCCACCGCTCGGACCTGACCGCGGCGGCCTTCCTGCCCGATCCTTTCGTGGCGGGTGAGCGGATATACCGCACCGGGGACCTCGCCCGGTTCCTTCCGGACGGCCAATTGGATTTCCTGGGGCGCGCCGACGGCCAGGTCAAGGTCCGCGGGTTCCGTATCGAGTTGGGAGAGGTCGAGACGGAGGTCTTGCGGCATCCACGGGTGCTCTCCTGTGCCGTGCTGTTGCGCACGGACGGGCGGGGCGAGCCGCGCCTGGTCGCCTACGTGGTCCCCGACCGTCTGCCCGGTCCGGAGCCGGCCGATTTGCGCCGGGCGGCGCGGGCTTTCCTGCCGGAGTACATGGTCCCGTCTGCGTTCGTGTTCCTGGAGGTCTTGCCGCTGACACCAAACGGCAAGGTGGACCGCCAGGCTCTACCCGAGCCGTCCTGGGAGGCCGCCGCGGAAAGAGGGTACGTCCCGCCCGGTACGCCCGTGGAGAAGGAGCTGGCCCAGATCTGGGCCGAGATCCTGGGGGTCCCGCGCGAGCGGATCGGGCTGTATGACAACTTCTTCGCGCTCGGCGGGCATTCGCTCCTCGCGACCCAGTGCCTCGCCCACGTCCGTGACAGGCTCGGTATCGAGCTGTCGGTCCAGAGCCTCTTCGAGGCGCCGACCCTTTCCGACCTGGCGGACCTCGTCGTCGAGACGGAGCTGGCGCGGTCCAGCGAGGCGGAGCTCGAAGAGATGCTCCGGGGGCTCAGCGAGGAAGAGCTCAACAGCTTGCTGGCCGAAGAGGAGAGCATGGAGAAAGGCGGGCGATGAGCGATCTTTCCGAGCGGCTGGCGAACCTCTCCCGCGAAGAGCGGGCACGGCTCTTCCGGCGTCTGCGCAGCGACAGGGCCGGCACGGTGGAGGTCCCGGACGGCGCCGCGCCGGCCACGCCCGTTGCGATCGGCGAGACGCCGCCGGTCGCCGGGCGGACCGGCGGAGCTGTCGCGGAGCTGTCGCGGGAGGCCAAGGCCAGGCTGTTCGAGCGCCTGCGGGAGAAGAAGGGACCGGCGGCGGGCGATCCGGCGGAGCGCATCCCTCGCCGGCCCGCCGGGCTCGATCCGGTACCGCTCTCCTTCGCGCAGGAGCGCCTCTGGTTCCTGGACCGCCTGCGGCCCGGCAGTACGGCGTACAACATCCTGTTGGCGCTCGCCGTCCGCGGGACCCTGTCGACGGCGGCCCTGGAAGCGGCTCTGCGGGAGTTGGTGCGGCGCCACGAGACGCTCCGCACCACGTTCGCCGAGCGGGCGGGGCATCCCACCCAGGTTGTCTCCCCCGCGTCGCGGGTTTCATTGCCGCTGGTGGACCTCTCCTCGCTCCCGGCCCCGTCCGGACAGGCGCAGGTCCGGCGCCTGTTGGAGGAGGAGGCCCAGCGGCCGTTCGACCTGGAACGCGGGCCGTTGCTCCGCGTTTCGCTGCTCCGGCTGGGCGCCTCCGAGCACGCGCTGGTGATCGACATGCACCACATCGTCTCCGACGGCTGGTCCCTGGGGCTGCTGGTGGCGGAGATCTCCGCTTTGTATGAGGCCGCCCTGCGCCGTGAGCCCTCCCCTCTGCCCGACCTGCCGCTCCAGTACGCCGATTTCGCGGTCTGGCAGCGGGAACGGCTGCACGGCGAGCGGCTCGAGCGGCTGGTGAGCTATTGGCGGAATCGCCTGGCGGGAGTCCCCTCGTCGCTCGACCTCCCTGCGGACCGGCCGCGTCCATCCGAGCCGAGCTTCCGCGGCGGCGACGTCCGGTTCGAGGCCGGGGCTGAGACTCTCAAGGCCTTGCAGGCGCTGTCGTTCCAGCACGACGCCACGCTTTTTATGACGGTGCTCGCCGCCTTCCAGGCGTTGCTCGGCCGTCACGCCGGGCAGGACGACGTTACGGTGGGCTCGCCGATCGCCGGCCGCAACCGGACCGAGGTCGCGCCGCTGATCGGGTTCTTCGTCAACACCCTGGTCTTCCGCGCCGACCTTTCGGGAGATCCGACCTTCTTGGAGCTGCTGTCGCAGGTCCGGCGCACGGCTCTCGAAGCCTATGTCCACCAGGAGCTCCCGTTCGAGCGGCTGGTCGAGGAGCTGCGGCCGGAGCGCCAGCTCGCCCAGACCCCTCTCTTCCAGGTGATGCTCACGCTCCAGAACACACCGGCAGGCAAGGCCGACCTCTCCGAAGTGACGCTCGCTCCGGTCGAGCTCAAGAGGCCGAACGCCCGGTTCGACCTCGAGCTCACCGCCACGGAGGCGGAGGGCGAGCTGATCGCGACTCTCAACTACAGCAAGGACCTCTTCGACGCGACGACCGTCCACAGGCTCACCGGACATCTCGGCTCTTTGCTCGCCGCCGCCGCGGCGGAGCCCGGGAGGCGGCTCTCCGAGCTGCCTCTGCTCACCCCGGCGGAGAGCCACCAGCTCCTGGTGGACTGGAACGCGACGGCCGTGGAGTATCCGCGGGAGGCGACGGTCCACGGGCTGTTCTGGGAGCAGGCCGCCCGTACGCCCGGCGCGGTGGCCGTCGTCTACCGCGACGAAGAGCTGACCTACGGCGAGGTGGCGGCCCGCGCCGCCCGCCTCGCCCGCCGCTTGCGGAG
>JBKKAU010000266.1:0-9961 GCA_046714475.1 Thermoanaerobaculia bacterium | reverse complement strand
ATCGTATCCGAGCTCGTTGGAGACCCCGGGTCCGAGAAGTCCCAGAGAGCCATGACGGCCATGCTCCAGATGAAGAAGCCCGATATCGAAGCGATGAAGCGGGCGTATGACGGGGCGTAGAGCGTTTCAGGCGCCGTCCCCCCGCCGGGGGACGCCATCCCCTCGCGAGGGGAGAGGCCCCCTCGCTTCCGCGCGCCGTCCCCCCGGGAGGGGGCGCGGTCCGTAGGCGGGGGATGGCATCCCGACGCATGTGGAAAGGACCCTTTCGCTTCGACGCGCCGTCCACTCTGGAGGGGATGGCATTCTCCCGCGAGGGGGTGCCGCCCATCGGGAGGAGAGAGGCGTCCATTCGCTTCGGGGCGCCGTTCCTTCCCGGGGGGATGCCGGCCGGGGAGATCGCGAAAGATCCCTTGCTTGGATAGAAGGATCGTGCTACTCAGCAGTGTCATGAACGAGGATCTTCCCGATATCGTCCTCTCCGATCGCCGGCTCGATCCCGCCGAGGTGGCCCGCTTGACCCGCCTTTTCTTTGAGGACATGGTCAAGTATGTGGTCGACGTCACACGACGGGTGGTCGCCGTGGGTGGCGAGCTTCACGCTGATGCCGAGCAACTTCTGCTCGCCTCCGGAAGCCGCCAGACCGATCTGTGGGGAGCCAACTACTACCCAGGGAAAGGTAGGGACGACTGCATTGAGTACACCTCTCTCATCAATATCCGACCGGCCCAGGGAAACCGAGGTATGGAGGTCGAGGACGACCACATCCGCGATCTTGTCCGTGAGATCACGTTCGCATTGATCGGAGAAGGAGAGCCTCTCGCATGACTCAACACTCCTCACTTTCTCCCGAGCGCTGGGCCGCTTTCACTCTCGACCAGCAGATCCTTATGATCGCTAACGAGATGAACCGTGCCGGCAAGCTGATGAACCCGGACGACCATACGAGGCGGCTCCGGGCCTATGAACGAGTTCTGCAGCTCTTGGATTTGACGGTCGAGGTCCATACGCGTCCCAGTCTCAGGAGGGAGCTCCTCCGCTGGCGGGATCTCGTGGCGACTCTCTACATTACGCCCGAGGCCGATTCCGGAAGGCACAGGACGGCCTTTCGCTCACTCCTGCTGTTCACCCCTGTCGCGGCGAAGCAGATTCCGCTCGTGCTCGGGTGAGATCGCACTGGGCGGCAGACCCGCTCAGCGCGCCGACCTGAATGCCGTCAAGAAGCTCAACCTTCCTGACGGAGCTTGCGGATCGCGAGGAGTTGGTCCAGATGCTCGCGATCCTTGGGCTGGTCCAGGACCGACTTGGCCTGGATGAGCTGGTCGAGCGTGAGGACTTGGACGGTCATCTCTCCGATTTGGATCGAGGCGGAACCGTTCACAATCTCTTCGTATGTGCCCAGCCCCGGGACTGTCGACAACAAGTCCAAGCGGCCAGCCCGCGTTCGGAGGTGGACGATGCGGTAACCAGCAAGCAACTCGGCCGTGATCGGGATCGGAAGCTGCCGGGTCGGGAAGATCTCCGCTTGGAGCCGCTCAAGGGCTCGCGCGAGGCGCTGGCAGTTCTCTGGGGTCTGCCGGAAGCAAATATCGGTGTCGAGCGTCACGAGGCTGACTCCATGGACCGTGGCGGCGAGGCCACCAATGAGGACGTACTCGACGTCCTCGTCAGCGAGAGCGAGGAAGATCTCTTTCGGTTGCAAGCCGCTCTCCCGCCGCCTTGAGTTCCTCGACGAGCTCGGCCATCTGGCAGTTGCGCTCAACCCGCTCGGCAGGGGTCAGCTCTTGTAGCTCACGCAAAAGGGTGAGATCGTGGCCGCGGAGGGTTCTGCTTCTAATGCGTAGGTTAAAATCAAGCATTAGCTTGCTTCAACGGCGATTTATGTCTCGCTTGGTTGCTTTTGGGGCAAGCGATACGTTCCATGACTAAGATTCTGTCAAGTGGGGTGGCTCGTCCCTTCTTGCCCTCTCCCCAAATCCGGGTTGTCTTGCTTGTCTCATCGAATTGGTCTAGGTCGATAGCCGCTATTTCGAAAGGTACTAAATCACCTAGATCCTCCCATACGCGCTGCGCAAGGTTTAAGTGTGTTCCAAACTCGACTACATCACCTATGACCAAAGCCACCGGCGATCCGGGCTTGAGAACCTCTGCCGCAGACATGAGGAAGCTAGCCATGAAAGACAAGTAACGGTCCAGGGAATCTGTCCCATCCAGAGATCGGTCTATATAGGAGGGCTCGTAGCCAAGAAACCAGAGTCTTATCCAATTGAAAGCACCGTAGCGCAGAATGCCTAGGTAGGGAGGTGAGGTGACAATGGCGTCAACCTGCTTGATCCCAGCATCTTGCAGCGCCGGGGCAAGTCTGGCAGCGTCGCCTTGCATTACGTGTACCTTGTGGCTGCTTTTAAGGCTACCTTCTCGAAGAAGCCAGTGGCAGCGATCCCGAAGCTTGGCAAAAACGTCTACCGCCGGCCTGCTTAGGCTGTGGCGAGCCACGAATCGCTTTACATAGGCAGGCGACATGCTGAAGGTGTTAGGCATGTCTATTGACAAGTAGGCAGTGCTCCCGTCCTTTCTGAACTTGCCGTGCATTATGCCGAGTAAGGCTCCTCTAATGAATATGTCTTCGGGCTTTGAGAGGTCGAGTGCCTCACGAAGATACACCAGTTGAGAGAGAGCTCGAGGATGGAAGAATATTCCGAGCGATTCTGGGACTTCCTCTAGGTCAATTCTGCCACGGTACGAGTTCGCTATCTCTTGGAGACGGTAATTGACATCCTCCACGTCAACGTTTTGAATTTTTGCGCTGGACAATGCAACGGCCAGAGGGTTTAAATCAATCCCAATGCAGGGGTGGCCAAGATTGGTGGCCTCAATTAAGGTGGTGCCTGAGCCGCAGAATGGATCTAGTACCAACGCCCCTTCGGGAACCCACTCCTCTATTATCTTACGGGGAACCGAAGGCGGGAAGCACCCCAGGTAACTGCACATGCTGTGAAGAGGATGTTTCTTTTCCGCCATGCCTTTACTCCTCGTCATCTAGCCTACTGGCGGACGATATGCTGTGTACGACGGTTTGCGCTACGCGATCCAACTCGCGCGCTTGATAAGCTTCGAACTGCTCTCCTTCCAGCCCAATATCTTGGCCTTTTTCTGATACATGCTTCATCCATGCATAGAATGCAACGTACAACAAGAAGTTTGTCCTCATTCTCTTTACGCCGACTTCTTGGTAGGAGGCTGACGCGAGAAGCCTTACAAGGTGCCTATTGTCCATGTTGACGAAGATCTTTATGTCACTTTCTTCGTCGTGAACCTCGGCTACGCTCTCCTCATTCCAGCCGTAGTCACCCCATTCGTCTCGATACACGGCAATCGGAGCTGGAGCCTGTATGTTCGACTTTCTGTCGCGTCCTGATGCCGGCTCCTCCTCCGGCTCCTCAATCTTGACGTTTGCTCGCGCCGTAAACGTTTCATTCTTGGGGGTGAGCAGAAATACAGTAATGGTTCCTGTCTGACCATCCTTGGCTCGCGGGGCGGCCCTGACGGTGAGGCGAGAGCGCCCGCCTTGGAAGTCTGATCTGCTCTCTAGGGCCACGAGGTCATCAGGTTCGGAGCTTAAGGAGAGTCGTGCATGAACATGGCCCGATAGGTACCCGTCTGGGGCATCGCTTTCAAGCCGTATTAGTGCATGGCGATTCACCCCGATTGGTATAGGCTTTTGCACGTTAGCGATGCGCAGAAATGTCGGCTCATCGAGGGTAGGCAGAGGCTCTAGGGCGTGTCTGCCTCCGGATTTGCTCGTTTTTCTGCCCTGGGCTTCGTTTCCTCCGCCCTTGACGCTGATGTCCAGACCTGCCCGAAAGCGTTCCATTAGGCGAGCAAAGCGCTCTCTCATTCTCGCTTGCTCTTTTTCGGAGTGCTTTAGCAGCAGTCGCTCTTTTCTTTCATCATTGAGTCTTGCGAGATCTTCGTCTTCCGAAAGCGCTGCAACAACCGCCTCTCGCATGTCGTCGTAGAAGCTTAGTTGCTTTAGGCGGTCACGTGTTGTAGATAGGAGATCCCTGCGCGCCCTAGGGTTGAGGTGGTCAAGCTCTATTTGTATTATAAGAAACTTGGCTAGATACGTGAGTGAAAGACGATCAGTAATGAAGCGACGCTCCTCAGTGCCGTGAGATTGCCCATTGAAGGTAAATACGATAGGCCTATAGGGGTCAACGTAGGAGTCTGTCGGGGCGCGTCCTGGATCCTCTTGGCTAACCCTCAAGACCCAGTAATTTACTCGTATCGTTGTATCGCTAGACTGATGACGGAGCTTAACATCCACGCTGTTCAAGTATTCAACACGGTCTTTGCGGTCGTCCGTTAGGCGCGTGTAGTTTCCTGCGATCGTCCGCCTATCGGCATCTTTTCCCTTCTCCAACATTAAGAGACGGCGTTCCTCAACCCAGAACGGCAATACGGGATCAAACAGAGAGTTTTGTAGAAGCCACCAGAGGCTGCCTGTAAGCTGCGTAAGGCGGGCGCTATAGTGGGGGATCTCTAGGTTGAAATGTACAACTGAGGTTCCGGGCTGATGTTCGGCAACAAGATTGTGGTCAATCCAGGCGACCTCGTTGTCAGGTCCTACCAAATACTCATACCGGCCATTCTTGTTTGACTTCGGATCTAGCTCATTGAAACGGGCGATGGTTACAGCGACTACATCTGGAGCGCCTCCTAACAAATCCGGCTGTCGCCTAGATGTGATTAGTGTGCCATAGGGGGAGAAGGCAAGAGCTGTTGACCCCCCTTGGCCATAGGCCCCTGCGAGGTATGGCTTGTCGATCTTGTTATTCTCATTGAGGCTCAGGATAGTTCTTGGAATGATAGATGGCGTTAGACCCACTCCATGGTCAAGGATCTCGATAGTTGGATTCTTTTTGTTATCCCCGTCAAGTATCTTGATGACGATCTCATTGGCCAGATCCTGCCGAGTTGCTGCTCCTTTGGTACTCTTGCTCGACTGAATAGGTAGGTTGCTGATCCTGCCCCCTGGTACGCCAAACCAAGCCTCTCCTGCTTCCCGTGGGGACAGCGGAGATACTTTGTGCCTTTTGCGGGCTCTTCTTAGGGCTTCACGCTCAATGACGGCATCAATTGCATTTGTTACGCGCTCGACGAATGCATATCCAGGATCACTGCCGATATTAATGCTTCCGAAGTTCCCTTCGCGGTCACCTACTGGTCGCCAAGTGAATTTATGGCCCTGTTCAAGCTCATCAACAAGTCGGAGTGCCTCTTTAAGCTTTCGCACTCTCGCCAGGGCAGCCAAGGTTTGATTTAGGCCCACTTGTGAATCTCCTTGCCAGGAACGCTGGCATACCTCCGACTGTCAGCGGTGCAAGGCCAATTCTATTGCGTCGGCGCGAAATCTGCCAAGTGGCTTTCTTCGACCTGAGCCCTCATGGAGTCACCTCTAGTCCCGATACACTCTGGAAGCCCCGGGGCAACTCTCTGCCCCGTAACGCCCTTGCCCCGATGTACGGTTCATAGTCCGCCGGCCGCATGTTGAGGTACCGCTTGCCGGCGTGGACGATCAAATGCGCCTTCTCCGGGAGGGCGGTGACCCCGATCAGGGCTTCCTTCTCTCCCTTGCCGCCGGGGATGTTGAGGATCTTCACGCCCTTGCCGCGGGGGAGGAGCGGCAGGTCTTTCAAGGGGAAGATCAGCAGGCGGCCGGAGTCGGTGACGGCGGCGATGCGGTCGGTCTCCAGATTGCCGACTTTCTGGGGCAGGAGGACGCTGGCGCCGGCGGCGTTCAGGATCGCCTTGCCGGCGCGGTTGCGGCTGTGGAGGTCTCCCAGCTTGGCGAGGAAGCCGTAGCCGGCGCTGGTCGCCAGGATCACCAGATCCTCTTCGCCGCCGATCAACACCCCCACGAAGCTCGCGCCGGGGGGCGGCTGGAGCTGGCTCGACAGCGGCTCTCCCTGGCCGCGCGCCGAGGGCAGGCCGTGGGCCGGCAGGGTGTAGGAGCGGCCGGTCGAGTCGAGGAAGACGGCTTGCTGGTTGCTCCGCCCGCGCGCCGCCTGGAGGAAGGCGTCGCCCGCTTTATAAGACAATTCGCGCGGATCGAGCTCGTGCCCCTTGCCGGAGCGCACCCAGCCCTTCTCCGAGAGCACCACCGTGACCGGCTCGGTCGGCATCAGCTCGGACTCATCGAGAGCCCGAGCCGCCTCGCGCTCGACGATCGGCGAGCGGCGGGGGTCGCCGAAGGTCTTCGTGTCCTGCTCCAGCTCTTCGCGCACCCGCCGGCGCAGCCGCGTCTCGGAGCTCAGGGTCTTCTCCAACAGGTCGCGCTCCTTGCGCAGCGCGTCCTGCTCGCCGCGGATCTTCATCTCCTCCAGACGGGCGATGTGGCGGAGCTTGAGCTCCAGGATCGCCTCGGCCTGGGTATCGGAAAGGTGGAAGCGGGCCATCAGCACCGGCTTGGGCTCGTCCTCGGTGCGGATGATCCGGATCACCTCGTCGATGTTCAGGAAGGTGACCAGGTAGCCGTCGAGGATGTGGAGCCGGGCGAGGACCTTGTCGTAGCGGAAGCGCAGCCGCCGCCGCACGGTCTCGATGCGGAAACGCAGCCAATCGGTCAGGAGGTCGCGCAGGTTGAACTGCCGCGGCCGGCCGTCGAGGCCGATCATGGTCAGGTTCACCCGGTAGGTCCGCTCGAGGTCGGTCGTCGCGAACAGGTGCGCCATCAGCGACTCGACGTCGATTCGGTTGGAGCGCGGCGTGATCACCAGGCGGGTCGGGTTCTCGTGGTCCGACTCGTCGCGCAGGTCCTCGACCATGGGGAGCTTCTTGGCCTGCATCTGGGCGGCGATCTGCGTCAGCACCTTGCTTCCCGACACCTGATAAGGCAGGGCGGTGACGATGACCTCGTTGTCTTCGCGTTCCCAGGTGGCGCGCATGCGGATCGAGCCGGAGCCGGTCTCGTAGATCCTGCGGATCTCGGCGGGGGTCGAGACGATCTCGGCGTCGGTCGGGTAGTCGGGACCCAGGATGTCGGCGTAGATCTGGTCGTCCGGGAGGTTCGGCTCGTCGAGCAGATGGATGCAGGCGGCGCTCACCTCGGTGACGTTGTGCGGCGGGATGTCGGTCGCCATGCCGACGGCGATCCCGGAGGCGCCGTTCAGGAGCACGTGCGGCTGCCGCGCCTGCTGCAGCTTGGGCTCGTCCAGGGTGCGGTCGAAGTTCGGCCCCCACTCGACCGTCCCCTGCTCCAGCTCGGAGAGGAGGACCTGGGCGAAGGGGGTGAGGCGCGCTTCGGTGTAGCGCATGGCCGCGAACGACTTGGGGTCGTCCTGCGAGCCCCAGTTGCCCTGGCCGTCGACCAGCGGGTAGCGCAGGCTGAACGGCTGCGCCATCAGGACCATGGCCTCGTAGCAGGCGACGTCGCCGTGCGGGTGGTACTTGCCGAGCACGTCGCCTACGGTGCGCGCCGACTTCTTGAACTTGGCGTTGGCCGACAGGCCGAGCTCGGACATCGCGTAGACGATCCGCCGCTGCACCGGCTTCAAACCGTCGGCGAGGTTGGGCAGCGCCCGGTCGAGGATGACGTACATCGAGTAGTCGAGGTACGCCCGCTCGGTGAACGTGGCGAGGGAGAGCTTTTCGACGTCGGCGAACGGCAGACGCGGTCCGCTGTCGCCGTTGCTGCCTCTCTTGCGGGTGGAGGTTCTGGCCATATTACGAAACGTTACTTATCCAAGTCGTAGAGATAGTGGTCGTGGTTCTCTGCC
Organism: Thermoanaerobaculia bacterium; assembly: GCA_046714475.1. Taxonomy (GTDB): domain Bacteria; phylum Acidobacteriota; class Thermoanaerobaculia; order Multivoradales; family UBA5704; genus DASPJI01. The sequence continues at coordinate 2,186 of JBKKAU010000266.1, read as the reverse complement.
AGATCACTCGGTGTAGGCCCGTCATAAACGTCCTGAATAAGAGCGATTCGTCTACAAGGGGCGCAATTTCTACTTCATCGTCGGCCTTGTTCCGCTCCTCAGGCAGGCCCGGAGCTTCTTCCTTCTCTTCCATGGCCCTTACACCTCCACCTGCGCCCGGTCGCCGACCTGCATCAGCCATTCGCGGCGGTCGGCGGAGCGGGCCTTGGCGAGGAGCCGGTCGATGACGGCGTCGGGGTTGTCCTCGGCGCTCAAGACGAGTTGGACGAGGCGCCGGGTCTCGGGCGCCATGGTGGTCTCGCGGAGCTGCATCGGGTTCATCTCGCCCAGTCCCTTGAAGCGCTGGACGTTGGGCTTGCCCTTCATCTTCTCGGCCTCGATGCGGTCGAGGATGCCTTTCTTCTCGCGCTCGTCCAAGGCGTAGAAGACCTCCTTGCCGACGTCGATGCGGTAGAGCGGCGGCATGGCGACGTGGACACGGCCGGCTTCGACGAGCGGCCGGAAGTGGCGGACGAAGAGGGCGCAGAGCAGCGTCGCGATGTGGGCGCCGTCGGAGTCGGCGTCGGCGAGGATGCAGAGCTTGCCGTAGCGCAGGCCGTCCAGCTTGTTGGAGCCGGGGTCGACACCCAGGGCGACGGCGATGTCGTGCACCTCCTGCGAGGCCAGCACCTCGGACGGGTCGACCTCCCAGGTGTTGAGGATCTTGCCCCGCAGCGGCAGGATGGCCTGGAACTCGCGGCTCCGCGCCTGCTTGGCCGAGCCGCCGGCCGAGTCGCCTTCGACCAGGAACAGCTCGGTCAGCGACAGGTCCTGGCTGGAGCAGTCGGCGAGCTTGCCGGGGAGCGCCGGCCCGGAGGTGACCGTCTTCCTCTGTACCTTTTTGCCTGCCCGGAGGCGCGACTGCGCGCTCTCGATGGCGAGCCGCGCGATCTTCTCGGCGTCGGCGACGTGCTGGTTGAGCCAGAGGCCGAAGGAGTCCTTGGCAACGCCGGAGACGAAGGCGGCGGCTTCGCGCGAGGAGAGCCGCTCCTTGGTCTGGCCGGTGAACTGCGGGTCCTTCATCCGCACCGAGAGGACGTAACAGCAGCGCGCCCAGACGTCTTCGGGGGCGAGCTTGACGCCACGCGGCAGCAGGTCGCGGAACTCGCAGAACTCGCGGATCGCCTCGGTCAGGCCGGCGCGGAAGCCGTTGACGTGCGTGCCCCCCTGCGGCGTCGGGATGAGGTTGACGTAGCTCTCGGTCACCATCTCCATGTCGTCGTCGAGCAGCCAGACGACGGCCCAGTCGACCTCTTCGTCCTTGCCGCGGAACTTGCCGACGAAGGGGCTGGCCGGCGCCAGCTCGCAGCCGGCGAACTCGTCCATCAGGTAGTCGGTGAGCCCCTCCTCGTAGACCCACTCGTCGTCGTCCTCGGGGACCCCCTCGTGGACGAAGCGGATGTGGAGGCCGGGGGAGAGCACCGCCTTGGCGCGCAGCGAGTGCTTGATCTTGGGGACGGTGAACTTGGGCGAGTCGAAGAACTTGGCGTCCGGCCAGAAGCGGACGGTGGTGCCGGTGTTCCGCTGGCCGACGGTGTTCACGACCTTGAGGTCGGAGGTCTTGTCGCCGCCGGCGAAGGCCATGTGATGCTCCTTGCCGTCGCGCTTGACCCAGACCTCCAGCCGTTCGGAGAGGGCGTTGACCACCGAGACGCCGACGCCGTGGAGGCCGCCCGAGAAGCGGTAGCTCTTGTCGGAGAACTTGGCGCCCGAGTGCAGGCGGGTGAGGATGACCTCGACGCCCGAGACCTTCTCCCCGGCGTGCTTGTCGACCGGCATGCCGCGGCCGTTGTCGGACACGGAGAGCGAGCCGTCGTCATGCAGGGTGACGGCGATCTCCGAGCAGTGGCCGGCGATCGCCTCGTCGGCGGCGTTGTCGATCACCTCCTGCGCGAGGTGGTTGGGGCGTTCGGTGAGGGTGTACATTCCGGGGCGCTTGCGCACCGGCTCGAGCCCGGTCAGGACTTCGATGGAGGAGGAATCATAGGTTGCACTCATTCGGCCCGTATTGTACGTGGTGGGTTGCGAGTTGGGGTTGTGGGTTGTGGGTTGTGGGTTGTGGGAGGGAGGTGAGGTTACGGGGGAACAGCGAAGCCGCCGCCGCCGTGACCCCTCTCCCCGCAACTCCTTCGCCCCCAACCCCCAAC
>JBKKAU010000265.1:0-6343 GCA_046714475.1 Thermoanaerobaculia bacterium | reverse complement strand
GCCTCGATCTCAGCTCTCCCTCCTTTCCTGACGGCGAACGGTCAGAAGCTCAACGGCGGCGCTAGCCGCCCGGTAGCTTCGGGTTAGGCGACGTACGGCTACGGTTCAAAGTTCGTCTGATCGCGGCGTCCCGATACGATTGCGACTATGCGGACAACCGACATCGCTGCCTCTGCACAGAGGGCAGCATCGCGAAATGTGGCAGCACGGTCGTGCTGGACAGAGTTGGCGAGGTCAACAGCGGCGCGTGCATGCTTGCGTGCATCCCCGTTGCCTCCTCGCTGGCATTCAATGGGTGGGCGGCCCGTTGATCCTGTCGCTCAACGGATCATCGCCGCGCCGCAGAGGCGGCCCGAAGCTCCTGCCAGACGGTACCTTGTGGCCTGCCCAGACGCCCACCGATGACATTGATTGCCGACGGGAGGCGGTCGGATCAAGGTCTCCGGCCCGCCTCCTTGCCTCGGCTTGCAGGTATCGACCGGGCTTTGCGCGCCTTGCCGCAGACAAGCGGTCCAGCGGACGGCCGAGCTCGCGGCTGGGGAGGCTCCCGAAAGAGGGCCAAGGGGCAGATCCTGCCGTGCGGCGTCTTAGTGGAGATGCAATTTCCCCAGTCCTTCGCCGCGCTCAGGAGGACAGCGGAGACGAAGCGCGGCGTAGTCCGGCGCAATAGGTGATGAGACGATCTCCTGCCGAGAGGGCTCCCGGCGGCGGAGAGCCAACTCGACCTGCTGCGGCGTCTCCAGGAGAGTGGGTGGGTGCCGCTCGAGGTCGCCAAGCTCTTTCACTCCCTGCGCAAGACGGGCCAAGACGGGCAACCAGACGGCCTGCTCCTCCAAGTCGAGCGGGAGCGGAAAGAGAGGGGCTCGGGGCGCTTTGGACGCGGGCGGCCGAGCTCGAAGAGCTCCCGAAAGCAGGCGACAGGATAGAGTCTCGCGCGGAAGAGGCGAGGCTGGAGCCGGTCTCATCACCACCGGCGGCTTGGCGCATGCCGTACTCGCTCGCGTCCGTCCGCCCAGATCCTTCGCTATGCTCAGGATGCCACGAGGCAGGCGCAAGCGTGTTCAGAGACCGGTTCCCTGACGAGGCTGACTACTTGTTGACGCAGTCCCAGGTGCAATAGTGACTGCCGCCTCCGCCTCCTTCCACCTTAGCGAGAACCTCCCTATCGAGTTCCTTCAAAGTTTCTTTGTTGAGCGTCAGTTTCTTCTCGGCCTTCTTCCTCATCACGGCCTCCATTTCTGTAAAGATGTAGCATTATGATGGAGCACGAGCAAGTGGATTTGCGCGGTCCTGCCGCTTGATGGTTTGACGTTCCGGCGTCGGTCAGGGACAGTACATTCCACAGCCGCAGCGGCACCCTTCCGCGCCGTCATTGACGCACTGCTGGTGCTCGGTACCGCTGAGGCCGGCGCACATGGTCGCCTCCCACTCGATGACGCAATCCATGTAGCAGCCGCGCTTCTGAGGTTTCGGCGTCAACAGATCCAGCTCGGGGACGGGAGCGGTCTCCTCCAGGAGGGGGACGACGACGCCTTCGCTCTGGGCGGGGACGGCGGGGCAGCTGTCGAGGGCGCCGCTCGCCTCGCCGGGAGCCGACATCGGCAAGCTCAGGAGGAGGAGGACGAAGAGGACGTTCAATGCTTTGTGTTTCATGAGCCGTTCTCCTTCGGAAGGTCCTGCGTCTCGGGGATCGCCGCCAACGGGTCTGTACCAGCCACGGCCAGGTTCTCCGGCAGTCTATACCACTCTTGCAAATCGATGAAAGTACGGTAGAACAGGTCGACGTCTATCCCGCGATGTCTCCGGCGGCGGCGCGGAGGTCGCGGATCAGCGGGTCGAGATAGTCGCGGACCACGCAGCCCAACGCCGCGTGCATCTCCGAGGCGGGGGTGGGAGGCTCTTCCAGGTCCTCCCGGGAGGCGTCGGCCGGGGTGAGGGGGAGCGACGCCTGCACACCGAGCAGACGGTTTCTCAGGTCTTCCAACTCTCCGGCGGCGGCGCGCAGTTGTTCCCGCGCTTGCTGCAGATCGGCCATGGTTTCCTCCAGGTCTTCGAAGATCTGAATCGGGGCTTCGGCCAGGAGCCACGCGGGACGGGTGAACGCGACGCACTCCCGGCAACCGGCCAGGAGATGCCGGACGATCGCGCGCCGTTCCTCCCCGGACGCTTCGCCCGCCAGAAAGCGCAGCAGCGCGCCGGACGTTGGATGGTCCCGATGCCCCATGTTCGTCGGATGGCTTCCCGGATGGGCGCCGCGGTCGAGGCGCTCCCCTGAAGCCTTTGCTTGTCCCCGACTCTGACAAAGCGGCACACTGCCGGCCGGGAGATTTTTTTGACCCGGGTCAATGGTTGACCTGAGCGACCCTCCCAGGAAGGCAGGTTTCTATGTCTCATACGTTTTTCGCCCTGGTACTGCTGATCGGCAGCCTGGCCACGGGGATGCCCTGGACGTCCGCGGGGGACCTGACCGACGCGGGCAACAAGGCGAGGAGTCAGTGGAACCCGGACGGAGCGCCGAGCCCGCAGGCGGGCAATAAGGCCGGAGGCATCTGGGACCCGAACGGAGCGCCCGACCCGCAGGCGGGCGACAAGGCGGGGAGCCAGTGGGACCCGAACGGAGCGCCCGACCCGCAGGCGGGCGACAAGGCGGGGAGTCAGTGGGACCCGAACGGAGCGCCGGACCCAAACGGCTAGTTGCGAGCGTGTTCCTTCTATACGCGATCCGAAGGGGGGCGGCGTACTCCCGCTCTCCTTCCTTTTTCCTGGGTTCGGGTATACTCAACCTCCATGAGATCCCATCTGTCGGAGCCGGCGCTGACCCGTCTCTTCTCGGGGCTGGTCGTGCAGGCCGAGGTCGATGGCATGGTCCCGCATCTGGTTGGTTGCCCTCGGTGCTGGCAGCTTGCCGCGCGGGTGGCGGAGAAGCTCAAGAAGGACAACGCCCTCGTTCGGACTCCGGACGCTTGCGCCGCGGTCCTGACCCTGCTCGAAGAGGAGGAGAGGGCCGCCCTCGGTGTCATCCGAGCCCGGGCCTGGTGGGCGGAACTCAAGGAATTGTCCGGTGAGGAACAGATCGAGAGAATCCGGTCGGTGGCGGCGCTGAGGACCGAGACCCTGTTCGACGTCGTGCTGGCCGAAGCCCGGTCCGCGGCCCCTGGCGACCCCTTTCTGGGTGAGGAGACCGCGCTCGTCGCCCATGCGCTGGCCGCGTCGCTTCCCGGCTCGCGGTATCCCGAGACGCTCAAGAGCGATCTCCAGGCCGAAGCGATGATCGTGGTCTCCAACAGCCGCCGCCTGGCGGCCGATTGGAAGGGTTCTCAAGCCGCCTTAGCGGCGGCCAGGAACTTCCTGGACCGCGGCACCGGCGATCCGGCCCGGCAGGCGCGGCTCCTCTCGATCTATGCCTCCCTGACGACCGACACAGGCCATTTCGAGACCGCGCTGGGCCTGCTCGGGCGTGCCGCCGAATTGTACCGGTCCGCCCGAGAGCAGACAGGTCTCTCCAGCGTCATCGTGCAGGAGGCAAGCACATTCCTCGCTGCCTGTCGGCACGAGGAGGCGATGGTCCGCGCCGAGGAGGCGCTCAGGATGCTACCGCCGGGGAACGCGCGGCTCGAGATGTTGGCGAGGAGCATCGTCACCGAATGCCTCATCTTCATGGGCCGCTCGTCGGAAGCGCTTCGGAGCTTCATCGCCGCACGGCCGATCTACGAGCAGCTCTGGGGGCGGCGCACGCAATTGAAGGTGGCCTACCTGGAGGCGCTCCTGCTGGACTCCTTGGGATGCGTCCGCGAATCGGAGAAGGCGTTCCGCGAAGCCATTGCAGGGTACGTCGAGGAGGAGCTGTACAAGGATGCATTCCTCGCTCTGCTGACCTTCTTCGAAGCTCTCGTCAAACGCGGCGCGCTCCGCAAGGCGAGGCAGGTCTACAAGGAGGCCGCCGAGCTGCTCGCCCGGACAGGGACCGGCTCCCACGAGCAGATGAGGCAGGTCTGGCGGCAGCTGCTCCGGCAGATGGAAGAGGACTCGCTCAAGGAGCCCCAGCTCGAAGATATCCGGCGGTACGTGGTCCGGCACTGGAACACGCCGGCGGCCCGGCCGCCGTTCACGGTCATCCACTGATGTCCATCCCTCCCGCCCGAAAGGCCGCGGAGAAGCTGAAAGCCGGCGACCGAAACGCGAGCTTTCCCACCGGAAGCTTTCCGCCCCATCTCCCGTTTGTGAGAGATCTCCCTCCAGATCCCGCACCGGCAAGATAAGCCTCCAGCCTTCATCAACAATTCACCCCCTACCTGACAGCAGGGGTCCGAGCTGAACGGCTTCCGGCCTATTCTCAGTCGACTCTTGATCCGGTTTGCGTCTCGAACTTGCTCGAGCTGGAGGAATGAGGCCGTTGCAGCCTATCGAAGTGGCCGACCGCTCATCCTAGAGCAGCGCAACCCAGTATTTCCTCAGGGGTTTCCTTCGAATCGGCAGGCACCTGATCCTGCGGTTGAGCGTAAGGGTTAGGCGCACTGTCTCAAGAAACAAGCGTTGAGCATCAGCGTCGTCGATTTGATAGAGAACGAAGCAGTATATGCACAAACCCCTCCAAGGCGGCGATGGTTGTGGCATCCTGAATACCCAATTGGCGAGCCACGAGCAGGTAAGCAGTGGCTGTAAAAGCCGCTTCCGGAATCGACGAAAGGCCCGAGCGAGCGAGGTTATTTAGCCGTTGGCTGACGAAGGCAGCAGCGTGGGCCATTGAGATTTCCCGCCGAAAGCCCTCCAGAATGTCGATTTCGGTGCGCATGCTCAATAGATTGGCAGACCTCAGTCTTTCGGCTGAGTGCTTTATAGCAAATTTGAGTGGAGCGGCGAGGTAATCAGCTGCCAACTGCTCCGTTTCTTCCTCAATAAAAGCGGCAGGAAAAGACGGAAAGCGTATGAAAAATCGGTGGCTCACTGCTTCCGATGTCTGCAGGATTGCATACTCCCCATGATCGTAGAGGATGTTACTCTTTCTTGCACTGCGAAGAATCGTGGCGAAAGTGAGCGTCCCATCAAAACGTTCAAAGTCGCCCGCGGGCATCTTTGTAACCTTGGTGGTCGCAAAAAAATCTCCTTCTAGCTTTAAAAGTTTAATGGCATCGCCGACTGCCGCCGCTGATCGTTCTTCTGTGGCCTGCGCCAAAGCTTTGAGCAAATCGAGCCGCCGCTGCCCACAGGCACGGCCGATGTCTATGATTGTCGCTTCGGGAGGGCTCGGGAAGTCTTTGAAGAGCGGGTGTGATCTGGAGAACCATAACTGAGGTGCCGAAGCTGCCGTGAGGTGATTCCTAATCTTAACTGTAAGTAAAGTGAGTACCTCAGGGTGCTTGACCGCTATCCGGGGTAATGACATCTGCAGTATGGAGGCTGCGTCAGCGTCGGACATGGAAAAGCAATCGACCGCGGTGACTCCAATGATTGCGATAGTCAGCAAAGCTGTGGTGTAAACAGCGAGCCGAAGTGACCTGTCGGGAAGATTCGCGATGCCTTGACGCAGAGTTCTTGGTAGTTTTCGTACTTCGGGCCGCAGGCGTCCGAAGAAGCCCCGTGAAAACCCGGGCGTTATGCCGGGGCGATTGAGGAGCGCGTGTAGCCTTGGTCCAGCGCGATGTCCATGAGCGATCTGGATGTCAAGCAGTCGCTCGACTTGGAGGGTTGAGATGATTGAATCTACATCATGGAAGAAGGAAAACCAACGATCGAGAATAGAGAGCTGAATGGCAAGAACGTCACAGAGATTGTTACTGGCCCGCAGAGCCAGCGAGAGGTCGTGGAGGTCGCTTTCTAGAGCTTGAATCTCTTGATCAGTTGGCATCGCACTTGCTTTCCTTCGAGACGCCTAATCGGGATAGGGGGGACCCTCACGGGTCCCCTCCTCCCACACCACCGTGCATACGGGTCACGTACACGGCGGTTCGGTTGATTGGGTCGGCCTCTCTCACCATTCGCCTCTCAGCGAACTGCCATCGCGGGGCCTAATGTTGGACGGCTCCAACTCCCGCTCCAGCCAGTTCGAGCGACCAACCGGAGTGTCCTTCTCCGTACCCCAACCCCGGCTTCATCCTCTGGACCAGCCCCAGAGGCAGCTTGCGCTGCTTGACAGATGCAATGCCGGACTGTTCGGTACGGAACGACTTCTCCTCTCATACCGTTCGGGCCTTCGAGGCTCGCGCCTCTACTATACCCTCTGCTGACTTCTGCAGGGCGGTCAGGAAGGATTGCTCCTACCTCAGTTCGGCTCCCACCGAACACCTTGCAGATCTCCCAGGGTAAGACACAGAACTTTCACTGCATAAGCGCCAGATTTATAAAG
>JBKKAU010000264.1:0-2570 GCA_046714475.1 Thermoanaerobaculia bacterium | reverse complement strand
GCTCCTCCAGCGAGCCGGCCGATTCACCCGTCCTCAAGGGCGACTCACACTGACGCTGAACGCCAACAAGGCTGTTCGGCATGATTTATTGCATTACAGATGTGCTCTTGAGGAAGCCGCCTGAACTCCAGAAGACTAAATTTTTTTGCAACAACCGGGTATATCATCGATAGGTCTTGGTGTTGTGGCTTCGCTCGCCTCTCTTTTTGTTCCAGCCAGCACAACCACCCGTCGAGACATACCTTTCGGACATCCCGTTCCCTTTGTGAGACAAGACAGTTACCGTGATCCACCTGAGCTTCAAAGCACACATTATTTTGAGCCGCCTCTCGAAGCCCCTACCCGGGTATCTCTAGTAAGCTTTTTCATGGACGTTACCCTATGGTCACTTCTATTGATCATCGTATTTAGCTTTGGAAGGAGAGTGTGGTCATGGCGCAAATCTTCCGCCAACCTCTCGGACATTGGTCCACTCTAGTTGAAGGGCTCCAGGCTTCGCCCCAGGAGTGCTACGCCGCGATCGAGGAAGCCATCCGGCGCCGGGAGATCCCGGGCGTGAGGACTTCCCGGGTCACGTTCAAGGAGGGCGGCCTGATCTCCGCCGAGCGCATCTACCTCCGGGTCGGCCGGAAGCAACTCGGCTTCGACATCTGCGCGGCGCCCTTCGGGAACGGCTTCTTCTTCTCCTGGTGGCAAGGCGAGCTGCCGCCCTCGAATCTCTTGGGCTGCCTCGTGGTGCTGCTCCTCATGGGCCTTGTGGGCCTCATCCTCCGGTCCTGCATGGGCGGGGGCGGGACCGATGAGACCTATACGGGCTATATGGGCGCGGAAGAGGCAGGCGGAGCTTCCTTCTTCCAGCTCGTACTCATCGGGTTCCTCCTTGTTCTCCTCGCCCTGTGGGGCGTGGGCAAGGCCGTCCGCCAGGGCTACCTCTTCTCCGAGGACGCGATCCTCTCCATGCCCATCCTCGGCTCCCTCTACGACCTCGCCTTCCACCCGCCTACCTACTACAAGCTCGACACGATCGACATGTACCAGAAGGCGGTGCATGCGGCCGTGCTCGAAGTGGTGGATGGGGTGATGAGCGCGAAGGGGCTCCGGGCGCTCGCGCCCGAGGCGCGGCAGCCGAGCATGCGGGATTTCCTCGCGAGAAGGGGCGGAAGGGGGAAGTAGGAGGAGCCAGGCGTGCTTGCCTCGAAGATTGAGGCCCTCACCGCTAACTTCTACGCCTGGGAGGAACGAGGGCGGGGCTGGCAGTCCTACCCGTATCCCGTCGTCCTGGAGCCGCCCTTCCGGCCCTTCTCGGGCCACGTCCTTCGGCCGCACGAGATACCGGACGACGGGCGCCAGAGGCGCTCCTTGGGTGCCAAGATCGCCGGGTTCTTGGAGAAGCTCTCGGGGCCGCGGACGGCACGAGCCGGGAGCGAAGAAGCGTCCTTCGAAGAGCCTGAGCCGGAGTTCTTCGAGGATTCCGAGCCCCTCAAGGAATTCGAGATCGCCCTGCCGCCCGGGGTGCGCGTCTCCCCGGGAGCGGCGGAATCTTTTCTCCTCTCGCTCTCGGCGACAGAGCACCCCGTCGCCTTCGAGATCGTGGGTGCCGCGGATGAGATCGTCATCCGGCTTGCCGCGCGGGAGTCGGATGAGCGCGCGATCGTGCATCAGCTCCGGGCCTTCTTCCCGGAGGCGGTTGCCTTCTCTCCCGCGCGTTCTTTCCGGGAGACCTGGAGAGGACTCAGAGGCTCCGCAGCCCTTCTGGAGTTCGGCCTCGGCCGCGAGTTCATGCTGCCCTTGAAGACCTTCCGGGAGTTCTCGCCCGATCCCTTGCTTCCGATTCTCGGGGCGCTCTCCCAGGTTCGCGCGGGCGAAGTGGGCATCCTCCAGGCGCTCTTTTCTCCCGCGCTCTCCCCTTGGGAGGAAAGCGTCATGCGGGCCGTCGTGGACTTCGACGGCAAGCCCTTCTTCCTCGATGCGCCGGAGCTCGCTACCCTCGGGCGGGAGAAAGTCGCGAGCCCGCTCTTTGCGGTCGCCCTGCGCGCCGGGGCGAAGAGCGCCGCCCCGGGGCGCGCCTGGGAAATCCTCAGGAGCTTGGCCGGGGGCCTCGTCCACCTGGGACGGCCGGAGGCGAACGAACTTGTGCCGCTCTCCGAAGAGGACGAAGCGGACCTCGAAGAAGACCTCCTCGCCCGCACCTCGCACCGCACTGGCATGCTCCTTTCGAGCGCCGAGCTTGCGGGGCTCGTGCACCTGCCGCATGAGTCGGTGCGAGTCCCGGCGCTCCGGAGGGAGGCGAAGAAGACCAAGGCCCCGCCGCCGGAGACCCTGGGCGATGGCGTAGCGCTCGGAGTGAACCTCCACGAGGGGGAGACCCGCATAGTGCGCCTCACGCGCGATCTCCGGATGCGGCACGTGCACGTGGTCGGCGCCTCGGGATCGGGCAAGTCCACGCTCCTCACGCAGATGATCCTCGCGGACCTCGCAAGCGGCGAGGGTCTCGCGGTCCTCGATCCCCACGGCGATCTCGTAGACGAGATCCTCGCGCGCTTCCCCGAGGAGCGGGAGCGAGACCTCAT
>JBKKAU010000263.1:0-2954 GCA_046714475.1 Thermoanaerobaculia bacterium | reverse complement strand
AGGACGAAGACCGCTTGATCACCGGAGAGGAGCTCTTCCGCCGGCCGGATCTGGGGCCTTGCGAGCTGGTGAACGGGAAGATCGTGCCGATGACGCCGACCGGTCATATCCATGGATGGATGGAGGCGAAGTTGACGGGCGATCTTCTGGCCTACGCCGAGACCACCGGGGCCTGGGAGGTGCTCGCCGGCGAGTCCGGGGTCTACGTCCGCCGGAACCCGGATACGGTACGGGCCGCCGACATCTTCCTGATCTCGACCGAACGCTACACCCGCTGCACCTCGCCAAGTTATCTGGACATCGCCCCCGAGCTGGCGATCGAGATCCTCTCGCCCGACGATCGCTGGAGCGAGGTAAGAGAGAAGATCGTCGACTACTTCTCGGCCGGAGTGGACCGGGTCTGGGTCTTCGACGCCAGGCAGCGCAAGGCGTTCGCCTACCGTTCGCCCACGGACGTCCGGCAACTCGACAGGGAGCAGGTTCTTTCCTACGAAGAGATGTTCCCGGGCCTCTCGATTCCTCTCTCGCGGATCTTCCGCGATTGAGCAAGGCGTCCGGCGCATTCCTAAGAAGCTCAGGAGAGCGCAGTTCAGTGAGGCCAAAGATCTACCTTGAAACGTCGATCGTCAGCTATCTGACATCGGAACCCAGTCGCGACATCGTGACCGCTGCACGTCAGCAGATTACGCGCGAGTGGTGGCAGAGCCGGCGGCAGATGTTTGATTTGTACATTTCTGAGTTTGTGCTCCGAGAAGCGGGAGCTGGTGACGCGAGAGCGGCATCTTCTCGGCTGGCAGCACTGGAAGGTATGCCAGAGATAAGGCTGACCGAGAACGCAGTGCAACTCGCGGAAGAGCTTGTTCGGCGTGGGCCTCTGCCTTCAAAGGCTGCTCTTGATGCACTGCATATAGCTGCCGCGGTCGACGGAGGAATGGACTATCTCCTCACCTGGAACTTCAAGCATCTCGCAAACGCAGCCATGCGCAGTAAGATTGATGATGTCTGCCGACTGTTCGGCTACGTTCCTTGCGTCATTTGCACCCCCGAGGAGCTATCCCAGGAGTAAGACATGGTGGAAGATGAAATCATCAAAGAAGTACGTGCGGTCCGGGAGGCGTACGGGGAGCGGTTTGGCTTCGATATACGAGCCATATTCCGCGACGCGAAGGAGCACGAGGAAAAGAGCGGACACAAGGTCGTTTCTCTGGACCCCAAGCGTATGACGACTGCCAAGTCTAGCTAGGTTCTCGCTGTCCCCTCCTGGCTCACCCGCTGCACCGTTTTAAGTAGGCCCGTACTGTTTGAAGTGCGGAACTTGAGGAGGTATCCCATGAAGATCCCGTCCAAGCTGTTTCTGGTCTGCGCCCTGGTGGTCTGTGCCAGCCTCGGCGCCGCCGGTACCGCGTCCGCCTGCTACTCGCACTGTGTGCTCGACTTCACGGGCTGCGGGGTGTGCGAGGAGGCCGGCTTCTTCACCGGCTATCACTGCTACATGAAGAGGCCCTGCCAGTGCGAAGAGATCCCGGGCGTCTGCGCTCCGCCGGATATCGAAGCGTCCACGGGCACGGCGCAGGTCTCTCCGGCAGACTTTGGGATCTTCGCCGAGCCCGAGGCCGCCGAGTGCGCCGCCCCGGTGGCGGCCGTCACCCCCTAGTACCCTGTCACGTCGAAAAGGATGGATCATCCCTACGTAGGGGCACCCCTTGTGGGTGCCCTTCGGAGGGCGGCCACAAGGGCCGCCCCTACTGTGACGAGGCACTAGGCCCAAGGTCAGGCGGAGCCGTGGCGAGCCCGGCGTGCCTGGACCATTCAGCTGGCAGCCGGGCGTCAACCATTCTTTGCGAAGGAGACAGGATGAAAACCAGTCAGGCGGCGCCCAGAGACATCGATGAGTACATCGCGGGCTTCCCGAGTGACGTTCAGGAGATCCTGGAAAAGATAAGGACGACGATCCGGGAGGCGGCGCCGGACGCGGAAGAGGCCATCAAGTATCAGATACCGACCTTCACTCTGAATGGCAACCTGGTTCATTTTGCCGCGTTCAAGCGGCATATCGGGTTCTATCCCGCGCCAAGAGCCATTGAGGAGTTCAAGGACGAGCTTTCCGCGTATGAGGGCGCCAAGGGTACGGTCAGGTTTCCGCTGGACAGGCCCATCCCTCTCGACCTGATCCGCCGGATGGTGAAGTTCAGGGTCCAGGACAGCCTGGAAAAAGCGGAAGCCAAAAGGAAGAAATCGCCTGGTCGCGGATACTTGCGGTAACCTCATACAGGAAGATGCCGATGCGACGGTTCCCCCCTGACATCGTGACCGCGGTCCGCGACGGCCAGGTGATCGGTATCCGCGCCGGCACCGCGCCGCACCGGATCATCGGCATCTGGGCGGTCGTCGTGGAGGGCCGGGTTTTCGTCCGGTCCTGGAGCCTCAAGCCGCGGAGTTGGTACCGGACCTTCCGCGAGGACCCTCAGGGCGTGATGACCATCCAGGGCCGCGAGCTCCCGGTCCGCGCCGTCCAGACGCGGAGCGAGCGATTGAAGGACGCGGTCGATCAGGCCTATCTGGCGAAGTACAAGACCCCGGCGGCCTTGAAGTACGCCCGGGATCTGTGCGAGGAGAAGTCTCGCGCCACGACGACGGAGCTGGTGCCGCTCTGAGCCGCCTCTACTCCCGGTACCGCGGAAAACCCTCCAGATCGTACTCCTTCACCTTGCGCAGCAGGGTGCGGTAGCTCAAGCCCAGCAGATCGGCGGCGCGGCGTTTGTCGCCTTCGGTATCGAGCAGGGCTTGGCGGAGCCGGTCGCGCTCGCCGGGGCCGCCGGCGCCGGACGCGGGGCGGAGGAGGGGACGGAGGTCGACGGCCCGGCGCGTTGGGCCGGCGGCGAGGATAAGCGAGCGCTCCAGGGCGTTGGCGCGCTCGCGCCCGTTGCCGGGCCAGGGCTCGGCCGCGAGCAGGT
>JBKKAU010000262.1:0-9287 GCA_046714475.1 Thermoanaerobaculia bacterium | reverse complement strand
GGGGTCGACCTGGTGGTCCCCAACCCCGACAAGGACCGTCTCCTGGAGCGGGTGCACGCGGCCTTCCCGGACCTGGCTCCGGAGCCTGAGCCGGAGGTGCCGGTCCCCTACGTGCACCTCCCTTTCGGCAACACCCGGGCGCTGCTCAAGGTGGAGGACGGCTGCAACATGCGTTGCGCCTTCTGCATCATCCCCTCGACGCGCGGCCGGCAGCGCAGCCGTCCCCCGGGCGAAGTGGTGGAGGAGATGCGCGGCCTGCTCCGGGCCGGGTACCGCGAGATCGTGGTCACCGGCGTGCAGATCTCGGCCTACCGGTCGGGCTCGGACCGCCTCTTCGAGCTGGTGCGGGCGCTGCTCGGCGTTCTGTCGGAGGCGCCGGAGGAGGGAGTAAGGCTGCGGCTGACTTCGATCGCTCCCTGGGACCTGGACGACCGGCTGCTCGGGCTCTGGACCGACCGCCGCCTCTGCCGTCACCTCCACCTGTCGCTCCAGAGCGGCTCGACCGCGACGTTGCGGCGGATGCGGCGCCCCTACACGGCGGAGGGCTATCTCCGCCTGCTCGACCGGGTCCGCGACGCCGTCCCCGGCGTGGCTATCACCACGGACGTGATCGCCGGCTTCCCCGGCGAAACCGCCGCCGGGCACGAGGAGAGCCTGGCGACCGTCCAGGCGGCCCGCTTTGCCAAGGTGCACGTCTTCCCCTTCTCCTCCCGCCCGGGCACAGAAGCCGCCGGCCTGCCCGGCCCGGTCGGCCTGGAGGAGAAGAAGTCGCGGGTCGACCAGCTCCTCGCCGCGGCCGAGGCCGCCGAGCGCGGCTTCCGGCGCGAGCACCTGGGCCGGCGCGCCACCGTCCTCTGGGAGCGGCCCCGTGACGGCATGGGCCAGGGGCTCACCGACAACTACATCCGGGTCTACAGCCCGGACGGCGCCGGTCTCTGGAATTCCTCCACCGAGGTGGAGCTGGTCGAGTTGATGGACGACGGCGTCAGCGGCTGTTTTCCCAGGACCCTTTCCGCGATCTGATAGACGCCGAATTTGGGCATCCGTACGAAACCGGTCCACGCGGCGGCCGCGAGGGTGCCCTCGTTGAGCCACTCGCGGATCCAGAAGCCGGCGTAGTCGGGATGGCGCTGTTTCAGGCCGCTGCCGCTCTCGACCGCCCAGCGCCGGTTGTAGCGCTCGTGGACGCCGACCGGCCAGGAGAGGATCAGCGGCAGCCCCAGCGCGCCGAAGAAGGTCATCTCGCTCGGCTTGGTCCAGAGGACGTCGGTCTCGGCGAGCAGGGCGTTGAAAGCGGGGAAGTAGCTTTCCAGGCTGCCGGCGGTGAAGACGTCGACCCCCTCGCCGGGCCGCAGCCCCGCCTCGAGGATCCAGAGGTGGAACTTCCGCGCCACCTCCTCGCGCACCCCGGCCGCCAGGCAGAGACGGATGAGGCCCTCCTCGATCAGCGGGCGGAGGCTCGCGAGCAGCTGCCGGGCGAGTTCGGCCTGGGCGCCGGCGCCGCCCACGGTGAAGGTGATCAAGGGGGGCCGGCCCTCCTGGTCGGCGGGCAGGCCGCCCAGGAAGTGGTGGATCTCGTTGCGGAGCTGGCCGCGGAAGACCCGCTTGCGGTCGAGGCGCACCAGCCGCGCCACGAGGTTGCGGCGCAACGCCGCCAGGTCCGGGCCGCCGAGCAGCTCGGGCGGCAGAGGAAAGCCGGTGAGCTCGATCCGGTCGCGCGCCACGCCGTAGGCGCGCAGCCGCTCCAGGGCCCGCCGGCTCGGGGTGAGGTAGACGATCCGCGTCCGCTCCGGACGTAGCGGCACCCAGGCGCGGCTGATGTCCGAATCGGTCACCACGCAGAACACCCGGTCGCACCCCTGGTGGTCGGCGGCGAGGGCCGGCGCGAAGAAGGTGGCGAGCAGCGGCGCCCCCGTCCTCTTCAGATGCTCGGCCAGGCCGCGCCCCAGGCCCTTGTGGACGAGCCGGTCGAGCGACCGCACCTGGAAGGTCGGGCGGGAGAGGTCGCGGTGCGGGTAGAGATGGGGGATGGCGGTGAGCGACTCCAGCGCCGAGCGCAGGGGGACGCCGACGACCGGCAGCTGCGAGGCGCGCGAGGTCACCTCGTAGAGGCGGCGCGAGGCGCGCCAGAGGCGCTGCTCCTCGGGCGGGCAGATCGGCGGCCGGTCGACGTGTGTCACCTCGGCGCCTAGGACCGAGGCCAGGGCGTGGGCGGCGCGGAGATGGCCGTAGCCCATCTCGACCGAAGCGATCAGCGGTGGCGTCAGAGCCAAGCGAGGATAGCGTAGCCGACCAGGAGGCGGGCGGTGAGGCCCGACAGCGATCCGACCAGCACGCCCGCGGCCACGTCCAGCGGGTAGTGGGCGCCGAGGTAGACCCGGGAGACGGCGATGCCGGCGGCGAGCGTCAGGGTGAGCGAGGCGAGCCCGCTCCCCTCGCCGGCGAGCGCCATGGCGACGCCGAAGGCGGCGGCGGTGTGCCCGGACGGGAACGAGAAGGCGTCGGGGTTTTCGACCAGGGCCGAAAAACCTCCGAGCCCGCAACTCGGCCGCGCCCGGCAGCACAGGCGCTTCAACACCTGGGAGACGGCGACGGCGAGGACCGCGCCGGCGCCGAGCAGGGCGCAGTAGCGCGGCTGACCCGCGGCGGCCAGCGCTAGACCGAAGACCGCCCAGCTCGCCGTGTCCCCCAGGTGGGTGAGGGTGCGCATCAGGCGGGTCATCAGGGCGCTCTCCCGACGCCGGACCGAGAGGAGGATCGCCTGGTCGATCCCGACCACGCGCTGCCAGAGGGTCTGCTCGGGGGTGCGCAGCGGGATCATGCGGCCTCCCGGAGGGGCGGCGCCGGAGTCAGCAGGCTGCCGCGTCCGACCCGCAGCCGGTTGCCGCGCCAGCAGATCGTGGAGCGGCAGGCGCCGGCCACCCAGACCGCCGCGACCAGCAGGTCCTTGACCGGAATCCAGGCCAGGGCGCGCAACGGCAGCGCCGCGCCGCGCAGGCGGCGGGCGAGCCAGGCGTCCGCCCCGATCTTGACCCCCAGGCCGGCGAGCGCCGAGGCCGCCCAGACCGGCGCCTCCCCGAGTCCCAGGGCGAGGAGCCCCAGCAGCCACGGCACCGGGTTGAGCAGCGGCTCCCCGAAGAAGGCCGGCGACAGGCGCCGCCGCATCTGCGCCCAGCGCAGGTGGCGCTCCAGGAAGGCGCCGACCGTCCTCCGGCGGTGGATCACCGGCAGCACGTGCGGCGACAGCGCGACGCGCAGGCCCGCCTCGGCGAAGCGCCGGCCGAGCACGTAGTCCTCGGCGAGGACGTCGCGCACCGCGCCCCAGCCGCCCAGCGCCTCCAGGTCGCCGCGGCGGAGCAGCATCGACTTGCCGACCACGCAGGGGTGTCCGATCGTCTGGGCGCCGCAGACCGAGGCGGCGACGAACGAGTTGAGGTGCAGGTTCTCGAACAGGGCGCCGCGGCTCGTCTCGCCGGCGCCGGCGAGCACGCTGGCCACCAGGCCGACCCGCCCCCTGGAGCCATCGGCCATCTCGGCGGCCAGCGCGCGCAGATAGCCGGGCCCGGGCCGGACGTTCGAGTCGGAGATCAACAGGTGCTCATGGCAGGCGTGGCGGGCGAGCGACGCCAGGTTGGTCACCTTGGGGTTGTAGCCGAGCGGGCCGGCGCCGCGGACGATCGTGACGCGGACGTCGGGGAACGCCTGGCGCAGCTCCTCGGCCGCGGCGAGCGCCGGGTCGCCCGGGTCCTCGGCGCCGAGCACCAGCTCGAAGGCGGGGTAGTCCTGCCGGGCGAGCGAGGCGAGGTTCTCGAACAGCTCTTCGTCCAGGCCCTTGAGCGGCTTCAGGACCGAGATCGGCGGCGGCGCGGCCGGGGACGCCGGGCGCCCCCGGCGCAGACGGAGCAGCGCGGCGCCGGTGGCGAGCAGCGTGGTCAGCAGTGAAGCCGCGGCGGCGAGGGCGATGGCGTACAGCATGGCGATCGTAATTTCCAGCGAGCCTTACCTTTATCCGTATAGCAGGATCGCCGGAAAGGGTGACGCCCCCGTGTCGTCAGGGTCACAGGGGCGTCAGAATGTGCTACAAGAGCGCCCCATGTTCACCGCCGCGGTGGTCCAGCTCACCTCCACCTCCGACGAGGAGGCCAACTGGGAGAGCGCCCGGTCGCTGATCGAGCGCGCCGCCGGTCACGGTGCCCGGTTCATCGCCACTCCGGAGAACACCAACTACCTGGGACCGCACGAGGAGAAGGTGCGGCGCGCCGAGCCGCTCGACGGTCCGACCTGCCGCCGCTTCGCCGACCTCGCCCGCCGGCTCGGCGTCCACCTGCTGCTCGGCTCCTTCAACGAGAAGAGCGACGAGCCGCACCGCTGCTACAACACCAGCGTCTTCTTCTCGTCCGAGGGGCAGGTCCTGGGCAACTACCGCAAGATCCACCTGTTCGACGTCGACGTGCCGGGCGGCGTGCGCTTCGCGGAGTCGGCGACCTGCAAGCCGGGGGAGCAGACGGCGGTGGTCGACACCCCGCTCGGCCGTTTCGGCCTGACGATCTGCTACGACCTGCGCTTCCCCGAGCTCTACCGCCGGCTGGTGGATGGGGGCGCGGAGGTGATCCTGATCCCTTCGGCCTTTACGCTGGCGACCGGCAAGGACCACTGGGAGCCGCTGATCCGCGCCCGCGCCATCGAGACCCAGTGCTGGGTTCTGGCGCCCGCCCAGCACGGCCGGCACGACGACGGCGGGCTCGCCCACACCTGGGGGCACGCCATGATCGTCGACCCCTGGGGGCTCCCCGTCGCCACGGCCTCGGACGGTCCGGGGATCGCCCTGGCCGAGATCGACCTCGGCCGCGTGGAGCGCGTCCGCCAGGCGATCCCGCTGGCGCGCCACCGCCGGCTGTAGGAAAAGGACGAAAGGGACAGCAAAGACTCCAAGGACTGGAACCGCGGAGTCCTTGCTGTCCTGGTTGTCCTTTTCGTCCTTTCTGTTCCGGGAATGCGAAACAACCGTGACCGGTTTTCGCAATACGGAATGAGCACCCCTCCGAAGGTCTTCCTCCTCTCCCCCGCGAGCACCTCCGGGGTCCGGGCCGGGCAGCTCACCGCGCCGCGGGCGGGGTTCTCGACCGCCCGCCTGTACCGCAGCTCCGAGGGCGTGCCCATCGAAGAGGCGTTCAGCTTCATGAGCTCGCTCTACTTCCGCGGCAAGATCACCTACGCCCGCCACTTCGCCGTGCCGCCTCCGGACCTGCCGGCCGCGGGCGTCCTGGTCATCGCCCCCGGCTTCGGGCTCGTCCCCCCCGACTGGCGGCTGACCCGCGAGCGGATGAAGAAGCTCCAGCGCACGCCGGTGGACCTGAAGAGCCGCGCCTATGCCCAGCCGATGCGCTCCCATGCCCAGGAGCTGGCGGCCCTGCTCCCCGCCGACGCCAGAGTTGTCCTCCTGGGCAGCATCGCCACCGGCAAGTACGTCGACCTCCTCTGGCCCGTCTTCGGCGACCGCCTGCTCTTCCCGCGCTGCTTCGTCGGCGCCGGCGACATGCGGCGCGGCGGCCTGCTCCTGCGCGCCGTCCGCGAAGAGGCCGAGCTCGACTACTCCACCCTCGACGTCCCGCGCAGCCTCAGCCGCGGCCGTTCCTGATCCTTCCCTGAACAGGTTGGAACGGCCCTTGCACTATTCAAGAGCAAGGACGACGAAAGCCCCGGATGACGGGGCGGGGCGTTCGGAAAACGAAATAGACAACAGTGGTTCGAGGATAAGAGCCAAGGAGAAAATCATGAAGAACAAAGCCTGGAAGTCTCTGGTCCTGATGGTCGCGCTGTTGATGACGCTGAGCCTCGGTACCGCCTGCCGCGTCCAGCAGACCGAGGAGGGCGAGCTGCCCGATGTGAAGGTCGAGGCCGAGGGCGGCAAGGTGCCCGAGTACGACGTGGACGCGGCCGACGTCGAGGTGACGACCGAAGAGCGGACCGTCAAGGTCCCCGACGTCGACGTGACCATGCCGGAAGACAAGGACAATAACGAGAAGCCGCCTCAGCAGTAAGCGTCCCGTTTAGCGTTTTTAGAAGAACCCCCTCGTATCTCCAAGGGCGGCGGATCCCCGCCGCCCTCTCCGCTTCAGACCGCGATCAGGCCCGCAGGTGATCGGCCTGCCAGCGGCGGATCATCCTCTTGATGGCATTGCCGCTGCGGATACGCTCGTCGAGCACCTTGCGGGTCAGCTCGGACAGCTCCTCGTCGGAGGCGAACCGCAGCGCGACGAGCTGTCCCGGGGTCAGCTCCGGGATGCGAAGCCTGAGGTCGGCCGGCAGAATATCGGCAAGCCGCAGGCGCATCTCCTGGCGGATGACGCGGTTCTGCACGGTCAGGGCGAAGATCCGGGCAAAGAAGAAGATGGAGATCAGCGCCAGCGCCACCAGGACCCCCAGGATGCGGTCGAAGAGCGGCATCTCGAAGGGATACCCCGCGGCCAGCCGGTAGATCGACCAGCCGAGGTTGACCAGCAGGACGGTCAAGGTTACGAAGTGGTAGAGCGGCACGAACTTGCGATGGTTCTGATAGCTCTGCTCCATGGAAACCCCCTCTCTCGGATAGGCCGGCATCGTACCTCACCCCCTGGCCCGCCAGTTCCACTACACTCTCCCGGCCATGCAAGGGAACGACGCCTCCGCCGCCTGGGACCGCTTCGTCACATCGTTTCTCGAGGACTACTTCGAGGCGCACCCGGTGTTCGCCGCCGGGGCGGGACGAAACGAGCACGACGGCCGGCTGCCGGACTGGAGCCGTGAGGGCCTCGACGCGGAGGCCGCCCGGCTGCGCGCCGAGCGCCGGAAGGCCGAGGCCTTCGACCCGGCCGCGCTGGACCCGCGCCGCCGTTTCGAGCGCGGCTACCTGCTCGCCCAGGTCGACTGCGACCTGTTCTGGCGGACCGAGGCGGAGCAGCCTTTCCGCAACCCGTTCTTCTACGCCGGTCCGCTCGACCCCAGCCTCTATCTGACGCGCGACTACGCGCCGCTCGCCGACCGGCTGCGCGCCTACATCCGCTACGCCCGGGAGGTGCCGCGGGCCGCGGCCTCGATCCGGGAGAACCTCAAATCCCCCATGCCACGCGCCTTTGCCGACCTCGGGGAGATGTCCTTCTCCGGCCTGGCCGACTACTGCGAGGGGGAGGTGCCGGGGATCTTCGCCGCCGTGGAGGACGCGGCGCTCCAGGCCGAGCTGGGGGCCGTCACCGCGCCCGCGGCGGCGGCGTTGCGAGAGCTGGGAGCCTGGTGCCGCGAGCAGGCGTCGCCCGACGCGGGGGACGGCGACTCCTCCGGCTACCGCCTCGGCTCCGGCCTGTTCCAGAGGATGCTGCGCGACACCGAGCGGGTGGAGGTCCCGCTCGACGAGCTGGAGGCCGCCGGCCGGCGGGAGCTGGAGCGCAACCTCGCGGCCCTGCGCGAGGCCTGCGCCGCCTATGCCCCGGGGCTCTCCGTCGAGGAGTGCCTGGCCCGGGTCCAGGCCGAAAAGCCCGCCGAGGGGCCTGTCGGGGCAGCGCGCCGCCAGCTCGCCGGGCTGCGCCGCTTCGTCGAGGAGCAGGGGCTGGTCTCCATCCCCGGCGAGGAGGAGGCGCTGATCGAGGAGGCGCCGCCCTACCAGCGCTGGAACTCGGCCTACATCGACATCCCGGGGCCGTACGACCGGCACCTGCCCTCCATCTATTACATCTCCCCGCCGGACCCCGCCTGGACGCCGGAGGAGCGCGACGCCTACCTCCCCGGCGAGGCCGACCTGCTGTTCATCACGGCGCACGAGGTCTGGCCCGGGCACTTCTTGCAATTCCTGCACTCCAATCGGGCGGCCTCCCCGCTGGGCCGGCTGTTCGTCGGCTACGGCTTCGCCGAGGGGTGGGCGCACTACTCGGAGGAGCTGATGTGGGAGGCCGGGTTCGGCGCCGGCGACCCGGGCACCCGCATCGGCCAGCTCCAGAACGCGCTGCTGCGCAACGTCCGGTATCTCGTGGCGATCGGGCTGCACGCCGGCGACATGACGCTCGCCGAGGCGGAACGGATGTTCCGCGAGCTGGCCTTCCAGGACCCGGCGAACGCCCGCCAGCAGGCGGCGCGCGGCACGTTCGACCCGGGCTACCTCAACTACACCCTGGGCAAGCTCATGGTGAGGCGGCTGCGCGAGGACTGGACCGCAGCTCGGGGCGGCCGCGCCGCCTGGCGCGAGTTCCACGACCGGCTCCTTTCCTATGGTGGTCCGCCGATCCCGTTGGTGCGTGCGGATATGCTGGGCGGGGCGGAGGGGCCGGTGCTGTAGGGAGAGCCCCGAAGGGGCGACAGAATAAAGCCTGGGGCGCAAGCCCCAGGAAAGGGAAACCACCCAAATGCAAAGCCCCGAAGGGGCGATACTTACGCCGCTCAGCCGTGGTGGGTGTCGCCCCTTCGGGGCTCGATGAGCTTGGTCCTGCTCTACCTGGGGCTTGCGCCCCAGGCTCTATTCTTCCGCCCCTTCGGGGCTAAAATCCCCAGGACCGACGAGAAAGGCACCCCGCACCCATGGAATCCGTCCTCACCCCCCAAACCCGAGCCGCCGCCCCGCCCCGTGCCGAGGGGGCGGCTTCGCCGTGGTATCTCACCGCCTCCGTCCTGGGGTCGACCAGCATCGTGCTCGGCGTCCTCTGGGACATCTCATGGCACGCCACGATCGGCCGCGACACCTTCTGGACGCCGGCCCACATGGCCATCTACCTGGGCGGCGTGCTGGCGGGGCTGTCCTGCGGCTGGCTGGCGCTCAAGACGACCTTCGGCGGCGGCGAGGCGGAGCGGGCGGCGTCGGTCCGCTTCTGGGGGTTCCGCGCGCCGCTCGGCGCCTGGGTGTCGATCTGGGGCGCGATCGCCATGCTCACCTCGGCGCCGTTCGACGACTGGTGGCACAACGCCTACGGCCTCGACGTCGAGATCCTGTCGCCGCCCCATACGGTGCTCGCCCTGGGGATGATCGCCATCCAGGTCGGCACCCTGTTGATGGCCCTGGCGCTCCAGAACCGGGTGCCGGAGGCGCTACGGCGCAGGCTCTCGCTCACCTGCGCCTACACCGGCGGCATCCTGCTGACCATGGTCGTGACGCTGTTCATGGAGTACAGCGACTTCAACCTGCAGCATGGCGCGACCTTCTACAAGATCGGGAGCGCCGCTTACCCGGTGCTGCTCGCCGCGGTCGCGGTCGCCGTGCGGCTGCGCTGGCCGGCGACCACCGCCGCCGCCGCCTTCATGGCGATCCGGCTCGCCATGACCTGGAT
>JBKKAU010000261.1:0-6688 GCA_046714475.1 Thermoanaerobaculia bacterium | reverse complement strand
CCTCCTGGCCGCCCTGGAGCTGGCGCGGCCGAGCGGCTGGCTGGCGCTCGAGGCGGCCGGCGAGCCGCCTGCAGAGCTCTCCCGCGGGCTTGCCGGCGCCGGCTGCCGCGTCCGGCTCGACGTGCCTGCCTCGCCCGCGGAGCTGGCGGCCCGGCTCGCCGATCTTCCGGCCGGGCCCCCCGCGGTCGAAACCGGCCCCGACGACCTCGCCTACGTCGCCTTCACCTCCGGCTCGACCGGCGTGCCCAAGGGGATCCTCGGGCGCCACGGGCCGCTGTCCCACTTCATCCCCTGGCAGCAGCGGCGTTTCGGCCTCGGCGAGACCGACCGCTTCAGCATGCTCTCGGGGCTGTCGCACGACCCGCTGCAGCGCGACATGTTCACGCCGCTCCAGATCGGCGGCGCGATCTGCGTCCCCGACCCGGCGGAGGTCACGGCGCCGGGCCGGCTCGCCGAGTGGATGCGGCGCCAGGGGGTGACCGTCGCCCACCTGACGCCGGCCATGGGGCAGATCCTCACCGAGATCCCGCCCGGCATGGAGCCGCCGCGGCTCGACGCCCTGCGCTGGGCCTTCCTGGTCGGCGACGTGCTGACGCGGCGCGACGTGGCGCGGCTGCGCGAGCTGGCGCCGGGGCTCACCTGCGTCAACTTCTATGGCTCGACCGAGACGCAGCGCTCGGTGGGGTATCACGTGGCCGGGCCCGGCGAGGACACCGCCGACCGATTCGGCAAGGGCGGCCAGGGCCGCAAGGGCGGCAAGGAGAGCCTGCCGCTCGGCCGCGGCGTCGAGGGCGTGCAGCTCCTGGTGATCCAACGCGCCGGCGGGCTGGCCGGCGTCGGCGAGCTCGGGGAGGTCTACGTCCGCGGCCATCACCTGGCGCGCGGCTATGCCGGCGACCCCGAGGGCACGGCGGAGAAGTTCCTCGACAACCCTTTCGGCGGCCGGCCGGGCGACCGGGTCTACCGCACGGGCGACCTCGGGCGCTATCTCCCGGACGGCGAGGTGGAGTTCGCCGGCCGCGTCGACTTCCAGGTCAAGATCCGCGGCTTCCGCATCGAGCCGGGCGAGATCGAGGCGCTGCTGGCGCGCCACCCGGCGGTCCGCGACTGCGCGGTGCTGGCGCGGGACGCCGCCGCGGGCGAGAAGCGGCTGGTGGCCTATGTGGCGCCGGAGCGGCCGGGCGTGACGGCGGCCGAGCTCCGGGCCTATGCCAAAGAGCGGCTGCCCGACTACATGGTGCCGTCGGCTTTCGTGCTGATGGAGAAGCTGCCGGTGACCCCGAACGGCAAGCTCGACCGCCGGGCGCTGCCCGGCCCGGCCGAGGAGCGCGCCCAGGACGGCGCCTATGTGGCGCCGCGCAACGAGACCGAGCGCAAGGTCGCCGAGGTGCTGCGCGAGGTCCTGGCGGTCGACAAGGTGGGCCTGCACGACAACTTCTTCGAGCTGGGCGGCAGCTCGCTGCAGCTCGTGCGCGTCCACAGCCGGCTGCGCGAGGTCTTCGCGCGGGAGATGCAGGTGTTCGAGCTGTTCACCCACCCGACCGTGGCGGCGCTCGCCGGCTTCCTGAGCGACGGCGAGGCGTCGGCGACGTCGGCGGGATCGGCCGCATCGGCGGCATCGGCGGTAGCGGCTGGGGAGCTGGACCGCACTGAGGAGTTACAGGTGGGCAAGGACCGGCGGCGGATGCGGTTCGAGAAGATGCGGCAGAGGGCCTAGGAGAAAGAGATGAGCGAGCGACCGGACGGCTATACCGGCCTGGAAGTGGCGATCGTCGGCATGGCGTGCCGTTTTCCCGGCGCGCGCAACGTCGACGAGTTCTGGCGCAACCTGTGCGACGGCGTCGAGACTCTCACCCCTCTGACGGACGAGGAGCTGGAGGCGGCGGGCGAGACGGCCGCGGCCATCGCCAACCCCGCCTACGTCAAGGCGGCCCGCCTGGTCGAGGGGGACGACCTGTTCGACGCCGGGCTGTTCGGCTTCAGCCCGCGCGAGGCCGAGATCGTCGATCCGCAGCAGCGCATGTTCCTGGAGTGCGGCTACGAAGCGCTGGAGCACGCCGGCTATGACACCGAGCGCTATCCGGGCCTGGTGGGGGTCTTCGCCGGCATCAAGATGACCACCTACCTGTGGAACATCTACTCCAACCCCCGTCTGGTCCAGGCCATCGGCGACCTGAACGCCCAGATCGGCAACGACAAGGACTACGTCGCGACCCGCCTCTCGTACAAGCTGGCGCTGGGAGGGCCGAGCGTCAACGTGCAGTCGGCCTGCTCGACGTCGCTGGTCGCCGTCCACCTCGGCTGCCAGGCGCTGCTCTCCGGCGAATGCGACATGGTGCTCGCGGGCGGCGTCTCGGTGCGTACGCAGCAGCGGGCCGGCTACATCTACCGCGAAGGGGACATCCTGTCGCCGGACGGCCGCATCCGCACCTTCGACGCCGGAGCGCGCGGCACTATGTTCAGCAGCGGCATGGGGGCGGTGGTGCTCAAGCGGCTGGAGGACGCGACCGCCGACGGCGACCGCGTCTGGGCGGTGATCAAGGGCTCGGCGGTCAATAACGACAGCTCGCTGCGCGTCGGCTTCACCGCTCCCGGCGCCGACGGCCAGGAGCGCGTCGTCCGCGCCGCCCACACCGCCGCCGAGGTCGATCCCGAGACGATCACCTACGTCGAGGCGCACGGCACCGGCACCGCCGTGGGCGACCCGATCGAGGTCACGGCGCTCACCCGCGCCTTCCGGGCCAAGACCCGGAAGCGGGGTTTCTGCGCCATCGGCTCGGTCAAGACCAACATCGGCCACACCGCCGCGGCGGCCGGCGTGGCGGGCATCATCAAGACCTCCCTGGCCCTGCGCCACCGGCGGATCCCGCCGTCGCTGCACTTCGAGAAGCCGAACCCGCAGATCGACTTCGAGAGCAGCCCGTTCTACGTCGCCACCCGGCTCATGGACTGGGAGGCGAACGGCGCGCCGCGCCGCGCCGGCGTGAGCGCCTTCGGCATCGGCGGCACCAACGCGCACGCGGTGCTGGAGGAGGCGCCCGAGGCCGCGCCCTCCGGGCCGTCGCGGCCCTGGCAGCTCCTGCTGCTCTCGGCCAAGACCGAGACCGCGCTCGACGCCATGACGGCGAACCTCGCGGCGCACCTGCGCGAGGACACGGACGCCGACCTCACCGGCCTCGCCGGCCTTGCCGATGCCGCCTTCACGCTGCAGACCGGCCGCCGCCAGCTCGACCAGCGGCGCATGCTGGTCTGCCGCGACGCCGGCGACGCCGCGGCGGCCCTGGAGGCGCGCGACCCCAAGCGGGTGCTGTCGCGGGCTCCCGAGGCGAAGCAGCCGCCGGTCGCCTTCCTGTTCTCCGGCCAGGGCGCGCAGCACGTACGGATGATGGCCGGCCTTTACAAAGGAGAAGCCGTCTTCCGCGAGCACCTCGACCGCTGCGCCGAGCTCCTCGCGCCGCTGCTCGGGCTCGACCTCCGCTCCGTGCTCTATCCGCCGGAGGACCCGGTCGAGGAGGCCGGCCGCCAGCTCGAGCAGACGCGGCTCGCCCAGCCGGCCCTGTTCGCGGTCGAGTACGCCCTCGCCCGGCTCTGGATGGAGTGGGGGGTGCAGCCCGCCGCCATGCTCGGCCACAGCATCGGCGAGTACGTGGCGGCCTGCCTGGCCGGGGTCTTCCCGCTGGAGGACGCGCTGCGGCTGGTGGCGGCGCGCGGCCGGTTGATGCAGGCCCTGCCGCCCGGCGCCATGACGACGGTGTCGCTGCCGGCGGCCGAGGTCGAGCCGCTCCTCGGCAAGCAGCTCTCGCTCGCCGCCACCAACGCCCCCTCGCGCTCGGTGGTCTCCGGGCCGGAGGAGGCGGTGCGGGCGCTGGAGGAGCAGCTCGCCGCGCGCGGCGCCGGCTGCCGCCGTCTCCACACCTCGCACGCCTTCCACTCCCAGATGATGGAGCCGGCGCTCGCGCCCTTCCTCGACGAGGTCGGCCGCGTCGAGCTCAAGGCGCCGCAGATGCCTTATGTGTCCAACGTCAGCGGCACCTGGATCACGGCGGCGGAGGCGACCGACCCGGGATACTGGGCGCGCCACCTGCGCGGCACGGTCCGCTTCGCCGAGGGGCTGGAGACGCTGCTCGAGGAGCCGTATCGTGTCCTCATCGAGGTCGGTCCGGGGCAGAGCCTGGCGACGCTCGCCCGCCAGCACCCGGCCCGCAAGCCTGGCCATGGGGTGATCGCCTCGGCGCGCCATCCCAAGGACACCCAGGACGACCAGGCGGCGCTGCTCGGCGCTCTGGGACAGGCCTGGCTCGCCGGGGTGGAGGTGGATTGGAAAGGTTTCTACTCCGGCGAGGAGCGCCGGCGCGTGGTCCTGCCCGCCTACCCCTTCGAGCGGCGGCGGTACTGGGTCGAAATGGCGGCGGACGCCTTGAGCTCGCACGTACCGGACCGCAGGAAAGAGCTCGCGGACTGGTTCTACGTCCCCTATTGGAAGCCTTCGGCGCCGCCGGTGGCGGCGGCCGAGCGGCCGGCGGGTACGAGGTGGCTGATCTTCGCCGACGACCGGGGGCTCGGGGTGGAGATGGCGCGGCGCCTGGCGGAGCGCGGCGACGTCGTCGCGACCGTGCTGCCGGGGCAGAAGTTCACCGCCCACGCCGGCGCGGTCTACGAGGTCGCCGCGGCGCGGGAAGAGGACTACGACGCGCTGCTCGCGGCCCTGGCGGATGCCTCGGAGGGGGGCGGCCTGCCCGAGCGCATCGTCCACTTCTGGACCTTCACCGGCGAAGGACGGGGCGACCGCGCGCCGCGGGCCGCCGATCTCGAGGAGCTGGGTTTTTACAGCCTGTTGACCCTCGCCCAGGCGCTCGGCCGGCAGAAGCTCCCCGGCCGCGTCGAGATCGCCGTGGTCTCGGACGGCGTGCAGACGGTCACTGGCCGCGAGCCCCTCTCCCCGGAGAAGGCCCTGGCCCTCGGGCCGTGCAAGGTCATCCCGCAGGAGTATCCGTCGCTTGGCTGCCGCGGCATCGACGTGACGCTGTCCGACGACGAGGCCGGCCGCGCCGCTCTGGTCGATTTCCTGATCGAGGAGCTGCTCGAGGCGCGGCCCGACTCACGCTTCAATCCGATCGTCGCCTGGCGCGACGGCCGGCGCTGGGTGCAGGCCTACGAGCCGGTGCCGCTCGACCGCGCCGCCGAGGATCGCATGCCGCTGCGCGACCAGGGCGTCTATCTAATCACCGGCGGGCTCGGCGGCATCGGTCTGGTGATCGCCGAGTACCTGGCTCAGGCCGTCCATGCCCGCCTGGTCCTCACCGGCCGCACGGCCTTGCCGGAGCGGGAGGGCTGGGCGCGGTGGCTGGCCGAGCAGGGCGAGGACGACGCGCAGAGCCGGCGCATCCGCAAGGTGCAGGCGCTGGAAGACATGGGAGCCGAGGTCCTGGTGCTTGCCGCCGACGCCGCCGACGAGGCGCGGATGCGCCGCGTGGTCGAGACGGCCCGCGGGCGTTTCGGCGAGGTCCACGGCGTGATCCATTCGGCCGGCGTGCCGGGCGGCGGCATCATGCAGCTCAAGACCCGCAAGACGGCCGGCGACGTCCTGGCGCCCAAGGTGCGCGGCTGCCGCGCCCTGGAGGCGGCGCTCGGCGGTGCGCGGCTCGACTTCCTGGCGCTCTGCTCGTCGACCATCGCCCTGCTCGGCAACTTCGGCCAGGTGGACTACTGCGCGGCGAACAACTTCCTCGACGCCTTCGCCCGCGACTACGAGGCGCGGACGGGGAACCGGGCCGTCTCGATCAACTGGGGCGCCTGGAAGGAAGTGGGCATGGCGGTCAATGCCAGGACCTCGGCCAGCGTGCTGGAGCTGCACGGCCGGAGCGCCAGGGCCGAGCCGCTGTTCGACCCGGCGGCCGAGCGCTTCCACCCGCTGGCCGGCGCCCTGGTGTCCGACGGCCCGGGCACGAAGGTCTACGCCAACCGGCTCGTCCCCTCCGAGCAGTGGGTCCTCTCCGAGCACTGGGTGGCGAAGATCCCGACCCTCCCCGGGACCGGGCACCTGGAGGTCGTCCGGGCGGCTTTCGAGCACGCCACGGGAAGCGCGCAGGCGGAGCTCCGCGACGTCTTCTTCCTGTCGCCCTTGATGGTCCAGAGGGACGAGCCCCGCGAGCTGCGCGTCGTCCTCACCCGCACGGGCGAGGCCTGGGACTTCCGCGTCAGCAGCCGTCCGGAAGGCGCGGGAGACGGGGGGTGGCAGGAGCACGCCCTGGGCAAGGTGGCCGCCGCCGCTCCGGCGCCGCGGCGGCTCGACCTGGCGGAGCTCAGGGCCCGCTGCGCCGTCGAGGAGCGCAAGGTGGAGGCCAGGGTGCTCAGCGACGAGAGCTACCTGGTGTACTGGGGCGACCGCTGGCAGAGCCTGAAGACGGTCTATCTGGGCGATGGCGAGGCGCTGGCGCTGCTCGAGCTGCCGCCCGAGCTCGCCGCCGACCTCGAGACCTACAAGCTGCATCCGGCGCTGCTCGACGTCGCCACCGCCCTGACCGGCATGTTCGAGGAGGACAACCACCTGCCTCTCTCCTACGGCCGGCTGACCGTCGTCCGGCCGCTGCCGGCCCGCTTCTACAGCTGGGTCCGCCGGCGCGACGACCGCGTCGGCGGCGGCGTGATAGCCTCGGACGTCACCCTGCTCGACGAGACGGGAGAGGTG
>JBKKAU010000260.1:0-9965 GCA_046714475.1 Thermoanaerobaculia bacterium | reverse complement strand
GCTGGGGAGCGCCCGTTCGGCCGCGGCCACGCAGTCGATCATCCGCTCGTAGGAGGCGCGGGCGTCGTCGGCGAAGGTGAAGGCGCCGTGGTTCAGCAGGATCAACCCGATGGGGGAGCGCCCGGCCGCCACCGCCTCGTCCCAGAGGAGCTTGACCGCCCGCGCCAGGTCGAAACCCGGTTTGACGTACGGCACGATCAGGTACTCGTCGCCGAAGACCTCGCGCGCCCGCCGCTCGCCGTCGGGGGTCTGGATCAGCGCCAGCACCGCGTCGGCGTGGGTGTGGTCGATGAAGCGGAAGGGCAGGTAGGCGTGCAGCAGCGTCTCGACGGACGGCGTCGGCGCGTCGGGGTCGAGCCGGAAGCGGCGCAGCTCGCGCACCATGTCCTCGTCGGTCAGCCGCTCCAGCTCCATCAGGCCGCGCAAGGGACCCAGGTCGAGCGGCGTGAAGCCGGAAGTGTCCACCTTTGCGAGGTCCGAGCCACTTCCTTTGACATGGAGCACCTCGATGCGGTTGCCGAGCAGGTCCTGGGCCGCCGACTTCACCGACGTATTGCCGCCGCCGTGCAGCACCAGGGAGGGGTTCCTGCCGAGCAGCCGCGAGGTGTAGACCCGCAGGCCCAGCAGCGGGTCGGCGACCGAGCGCGCCCAGTCCCGCGCCTCCTCCTCCCGCCAGAGGCTGCGCGCCGGCCGGAGGACTCCCGGTTCGAGGTCGGATTGCAAGAGCTCTGTTCCCATGAGGCGCCTATTGTCTCGTCTCCCGGCGCGCGAGACAAATCAGAGGATTTCTTCCATCTGCGGGAACATTAAATTGCAGGCATGACACGGAGGGCTGCTCAGCCCCATGGTACGATCATCGATCCAGATCCCGCACCTCCGAGGAGGAGACATGGCCCGCAGAACCGCCTTTTTCTCTCCAGTCGCCACTTTTCTCATCGCCAGCCTGCTCCTGCCTCCCTCGGCCGTGATGGCCCAGTCCTCCGCGGAGGACCCGACGTTTTTCGAATCGATCGACGTCAGCGTCGTCAACGTGGAGGTCATCGTCACCGGCAAGGACGACAAGCGGGTGACGGGGCTGACCCAGGACGACTTCGAGGTCTTCGAGGACGGCAAGCGGGTCGAGCTCTCCTACTTTTATGCCAAGGAAGGCGAGGCGCCGGCGGCCGCTTCTGAAACGGCCGTGGAGGAGGGATCGGCGGTTGCGAGCGTCCCGGAGGACCAGCAGGCCTACCTGGCGATCTTCGTGGACAATCAGAACCTCGCCGCGGCTGGCCGCAACAGGGTGCTGACCTCGGTCAAGGAGTTCCTGCAGAACCAGCTCGGTCCCCGGGACCGCGTCCTGCTGGCGACCTACAACGGGCCGGGCGCGGTCAGCGTCCAGCAGTCGCCGACCCGCGATCCGCAGGCCCTGGTCGCGGCCATCGACGAGATCGCCAAGAGCTCCACGGGCGCCAGCAACCTGGACCTGCGGATGATCGTGACCGAGATCGATCAGTCGGTCGACGAGGAGGAGGACGAACGGGTCGCCCTCATGGACGCGGAGTCCGCCTACAGCTCCGTCGAGATGTACGCCCAGCAGGCCTACAACAAGGCCAAGTCCACGGTCGCAGCGCTGGAGCAGTTCATCAACGGGCTTTCCGGGCTGCCCGGGCGCAAAGCGGTGCTCTACATCAGCGGCGGCGTGTCGCTGCGGCCCGCCGAGGCTATCTATGCCGCCTGGGAGCAGAAGTTCGGCAGGCTGAACCAGAGCGAGAACATCGCCTCGCGGATGAACACGCTGGACATCGACGTCACCCAGCATTTCGAGCGGCTGGCGGCGCGCGCCAACGCCAACCGGATCACCTTCTATTCGCTCGGTGTTCCCAATGCCCTGGACGGCGGCACCGCCTCGTCGCGCGGCTTCACCTCCTGGTCGCGCACCCAGGACCTCACCGAGATGAACTCCACGGGCCAGTCCATGTTCATGCTGGCGGGTCCCACCGGCGGGCTCGCCCAGTTCGACAACATCAGTCCCAAGGACCTCCTCACCCGGATGCGGGAGGACCTGGACTCCTTCTACTCTCTGGGGTACATCCCTTCCCACCGCCGCACCGGCAAGAACCACAAGATCGAGGTCAAGGTGAAGCGGCCGGGGCTCACGGCGCGCTACCGCGAGTCCTTCCGCGACCGCACCACCCAGGAGCTGATGACCGACCAGACGATGTCGGCGCTGCTCTTCGGCTCGGACGCGAACCCTCTCGAAGTCGCCGTCGAGCTCCAGGACGTGGTGGGCGAGAAGACGAAGAAGGATGAAAAGCTCGTCCAGCTGACCGTGAAGCTGCCGATGTCCAAGCTGGTCCTGCTGCCCCAGGAGCAGGTCCACGAAGGCAGCGTCTCGGTGTTCCTGGCGGTGCGCGACAGCAACGGCCGCAACTCGGACATCACCCAGGTCAAGATCCCCGTCCGCATCCCCAACGACCGCCTGATGGCC
This sequence comes from Thermoanaerobaculia bacterium, assembly GCA_046714475.1. GTDB lineage: Bacteria > Acidobacteriota > Thermoanaerobaculia > Multivoradales > UBA5704 > DASPJI01. The sequence goes on along the minus strand of JBKKAU010000260.1, from coordinate 7,495 downwards.
TCGCTCGGGCAGACCGCCGGCTACCGTACCCGGCTGGTCATGCGGCCCGGGGAGCACACCGTGGCGGTCGGCGTGCGCGACGAGCTGGCCAACGTCTCCTCCACGGTGACCCAGGTCTATACCCCGGGGCAGGGGACGCCGATCAGCGGCTCCGCCGCCGGCGCTCCGGCTGACGCCGCGCCTCAGAAAGGGACCGGGCTCTGAGAGCAGGTGCGGGCCCTGACAGGACCGTCGAGGAATCCGTTTCCCTTTCTTTGTCGTACATGGAGTGGAGAGCCTGACCGTGGCGAGCCGGTGGATGTCGCCGGGCGCCCGTAAGGAGTGAGAGAGAGAAGATGGCTCGCGTACGGTCCCCGTTCGCCCTGGTGACGTGTCTGCTGCTCGCGCCGGCTTTCCTGGCGGCGCAGCCGCCGGCCGCCGCTCCCCAGGCTTCGCCTCCCGCCGCGGCCACGCCCGCTCCGCCCGTTCCGGAACCGGCTTCCGACGCGGTGGACGCGCTTCCCGAAGAACCCGAGACGCCGCCGTTCCGGGTGATGCGGACCGGCGGCCTCAACACGCAGACCGCCGCCCTCCTGCTGAGCGGCCGGCAGGGCGGCCCGCTGCCGTTCGCGCTCCTGGCGCTGCCGCTGCCGGGCGAGGCGGACAAGGCGCGGGTGCCGCTGCTCCTCGAGATCGACGGCTCGACCGTGCTCGACAACCACGAAGGCAACCCGCTACGGATCGAGGTCGCCATCTACGCCGCCGCCGCCGGCGGCAAGATCATGGGCACGTTGATGGACACCATCGAGATCGACCTCGACCCGCTGGGCGGGTTGATCGACCAGGGCGGGATCAAGTATTTCGGAGAGCTCGACCTGCCGCCGGGCGAGTACTCGCTGCGGGTGCTGGTGCGCAACCTGGCGACCGACAGCCTGGGTCTGCGGGCGCTGCTGCTCAAGGTCCCCGCCTTCGCGAGCTCGGGTCCGGTGCTGTTGCCGCCGCTGTTCGCGGAGCGCCAGGACCCCTGGCTCCTGGTGCGGTCGGCGTCGGGAGGGAAGGGGCGTCCCCCGGCGGTCGCGGTGATCGCTCCAGGGGACCTGCCGGCCGTCGAGCCGGTCCTGGAGATGGGCCAGACCGTGCCCTTCCGCTTCGCGGCCTGGCGCCTGGACAAGGGGAGCTCCGCTCTGCGCCTGACCGTGCACAAGGTCAATGGCCCGCAGGTCGGCGACTTCCCGCTCGAGGTGACCGGCCGGGAGCCGGCCGGGATTCCCGGCATGGAGATCGTCTCCGCGCGGTTCGAGCCGCACGGCCTGCAGTCCGGCGAGTACGAGCTGCGGCTCGGCCTGGCCGGCGCCACCGAGCCCGCGGTCCTGATCCCTTTCGGCACGTCGTTCTTCCTGATCGACGGCGCGGTGAGAGGCCGGGTGTGGGCCGAGTTCGGCCAGGGCCGCAAAGGGGACGTGACCGCCCAGCAGGCGCGCGAGGATGCCCTGCGCAAGATCCGGCGGCGGGTCAACGCCGGCCCCATCGAGGCCTCGTACCGCCAAGCCCTGGCGCAGCTCGCGCAGGGGAACGATTCGGCGGCGCAGGCGGCCATCTCCGCGCTCGAGACCTCGCTGATCATGAGCAAGGAGCCGATCGAGCCGGAGGACCTCGCGGCGATCGAGCTCAAGATCGCCGGCGCGGTGGCCAAGTCCAGCCCCGAAGGGCTCGTCCCGCTCCTGATGCTCCATGGCTCGCTCTATCGCGACTACCTGAGCCGCCGCGACTACGCGCTGTCGAGCCATGCCCGGGAGCTGGTGTTCCGGATGGTCGACCTGTACGCCGAACGGGTCAACTCGCCGGAGGCGCGCAAGCTGGGGGCGCGCTTCGTGATCGGCCTCGCCGCGGACGTGGCGCGGACCGCTCCCCGCGTGATGCGCGAAAGAGCGTACCGGCGGGCTCTGAAGCTGGACGACGGCAGCGAGCCCGCCCTCCTCGGGATGGCCGTGGACGCCGAGCGCCACGGCGAGTACGAGCAGGCGATCTCGCATCTGCAGAACCTGCTCAAGCACCACCCCGGCCACACCGAGGCGAAGCTGCGCCTGGCCCTCAACTCCGAGCGCCGCGGCTTCAAGCGCGATGCGCGAAAGCTCCTCGAAGAGGTCCTGAGCGGCGTCTCCGGCGATGCCGGCGGGGATGTCGCGGCCCCGGAAGACTGGCTGCTGTCCCTCGCCTATCAGGAGCTCGGCCGGATGCAGATGGATGGGAAGGACTTCGGCGATGCCGAGAAGACGTTGCGGGAGGGGCGGCAGCGTCTGCCCCAGGAGGAGAAGCTCGCCCTCCAGCTCGCCCTGCTGCTCGACCTGCGGCGGCGCTCGTCCGAGGCCCAGGAGGTCCTCGACGGGCTGACGTTGCGCGCCGACATGACGCAGGACGAAGCTTCGCCCCGCCATCGTTACAACCAGCCTCCCTATGAGACCCTGGACCGCGAGTGGATCGGGTTGAAGGAGAGCGCCACCGAGCGCCGCCCTGCTCTCGCCAAGGCGGTTCGCGTCGCTCCGGCCAAGGAGGGTTCCCGTTGAACAGAGCGCTCCTCCTCTCCCTCTGGGTCCTGCTGCTGGTTCCGGCGGCCGTCTCGGCGATCGAGGTGCAGATCGTCAGCCCCCAACCGGGTCAGCCGACCTTCGGCGACGTCGAGATCGCCGCCGCGGTCCGGCCGGCGCGGACCCGGGTCGAGAGAGTCGAGTTCTACGTTGACGGCGTACTGGTCGCCAACGTCGAGAAGCCGCCTTTCCGCGTGGTGGTCGACGTCGGCCAGCAGAACGTCGAGCACAACTTCGAGGTGGTGGCCTACGCCCCCGGCGGGGCCAGGAGCTCGGCAAGCCTCCGGACCTTCCCTCTTCAGGTCGACGAGCAGATCGACGTCAAGCTGCGCGAGATCTACGTCAACGTCAGCGGCAACGGCCGGCCGCTGAACCGTGAGGACTTCACCGTCTACGACATGGGGGTGCCCCAGGAGATCGTCACCTTCGAGCGCGGCGACGTCCCCTTCACCGCCGCGCTGCTCGTGGACGCCAGCTCCAGCATGGCGGGCGAGCGGCTGAAGATCGCGGTGGGCGGTGCCGAGAGCTTCGTCCGCGTCATGAACAAGCTCGACGAGGCCAAGCTGCTCCTGTTCTCCGACCGCGTGCTGCTGGAGACCGACTTCACCAACGTGCCGACCGTCCTGACCCTGGGTCTCTCCACCGTCGAGGCGGAGGGGGGCACGGCGCTGAACGACGCCATGTACCTGGCGCTGAAACGGCTGGAGCCCAAGTCCGGACGAAAGGTCGTGGTGCTGCTCTCGGACGGGGTCGACATGGAGAGCGTGCTGTCCATGGAGGACGTGCGCTCGATCGCCCGCGGCCAGCAGATCGTCCTCTACTGGCTGCGGCTCCGCCGCGAGGACGACGACCAGGGAGCGAAGCGCTACTCGGCCTGGCGCGACGACGACAATCACAAACGCGAGTTGGGGCTGCTCCACAGCGCGGTCCAGGAGAGCGGCGGCCGCATCCTGCCGATCGACGACGTCGGCCAGGTCGCATCCGCCCTGCAGACGATCCTCAAGGAGCTGCGGGGGCAGTACGTTCTCGGCTACAACCCCAACGTCTTCAAGGGCACCGGCACCTGGCACCCCATCGAAGTCAGGGCGCGCGACGGCCAGGTGCGCACCCTCAAGGGCTACTCGGAGCCGTAAGGCACGTCCTCGTACTTGACCGTGAGGAATCCGGGCGGTGGTGCCTCCCCCCCTGGGAGGGGAGCGGTAGGGAGAGGGGGAGGTCAGGAGGGGGGCTTTTCATCGGACCTCATCGCCGTCCTGCGCTTCCACCTCCGGGTCGGGGCGCGGGTGGCCCTGCGGGTGCTGGTGCCGGTGATCGCCGCGATGTTCGGCGGCGGGATGATCCTCGGCGTCGACTTCCTCAACTCCCTGGCCCGCATGCTCTACGGCCCGGGCTCCTCCGGAGGGACGGCGGTGCTCCTCGCCGTTGCCGCGATCGGAGTCGCTTCGGCCGCCGCGCCGCGGGTCTGCCGCGGGCTGGACGGCTGGCTGCGCCATCTGCCCGTGCCGGGACGGACCCACCGCCGGGCGGCGGTCCTGGCGATCGCCGTGGCGCAGGTTCCGCTGTTCCTCCTGCTCACCCCGCTCTCCCTGGTGACGACGCGAGACGCGACGGTCTTCCTCGTGGACGTTCTGGCGGTCCCGGTCACCACCCTCGCCGCCGCGCTTTTCGCCCTGCCGGTCGGTCGCGGAGCCCTCGTCAAGCCGCTCGCCCTGGCCGCCGCGATCCTGCCGCAGTCGGGCGGCTGGACGACTCTCGCCGCCGGCGCCGGCCTCCTCGTCCTGGCCGATCAGCTCGCGGGGCCGCTCCGCAAGACCGTCGGCCCGCGCCGGTTCGGTTTTGGTTCCTCGCCGCTCTTCCCGCTGGAGGCCTATATCGCCTGGCGGGCGCTCGGCTGGCGGCTCGCCGGCGCCTATGCGGCCGCTCTCCTGCCGCTGGCGTCCGGTTGGGCCTTCGTCGCCCACAACGAGCTGCCGCCGGTCTATGTGGCGCGCGGCGCCCTCCTGGGAGGCGGCCTCGCCCTGGTGCTGCTGTCCGCCCAGATGGGGGAGACCCTCGCCGCCCGTCGTCCGGCCTGGCCCTGGTCGCGCTCGCTCCCCTGGCCGGCGTCGCAACGGGTAGCCTTCGACGCGCTGTTCGTCTCGGCGCACGCCCTGCCGCTCCTGGCGCTCACCGCCGCGATCCATGCGCCGTCCGCGCTGGCTCTGCTCGCCCTCCTGCCGCTGGTCGCCGCACGGACGGCCGGGGCGATGCGGCGCGCTCCGGAGCGGCGGACTGGGGCTTCGGGGGAGATCCTGATGGAAGGGGGGCTGGCAGCCGCCTCGGTCGCCCTGCTCCCCTGGGTTTCGCTCGGCCTCCTCGCGCTCACCCCCTGGGCTCTGCGCGCGGCGGCGGAGCGGGAGCGGCGGCAGAAGGTGAGCCGCTGGCTGGAGGTCCATCACCTCGCCGTCGGCGATCCACAGTCCTGGAGCGCGGGATGATCCGCTTCGAACGGGTGTCGTTCGCCTACCGCTCCGCCGAGCCGGTCCTCGCGGACGTGGACGTCGAGGTCGCCCCGGGGCTCACCCTGCTCCTCGGTCCCAACGGCTGCGGCAAGAGCACGGTGCTCAAGCTGGCCTCGGGCGTCGAGCGGCCCGACGCGGGACGGATCGAGATCGACGGCCACGATCTGTGGCGGGACGAGGTGGCGGCCCGGCGGGGGCTCGCCTACGTCTCCGAGCAGCCGGACCTCACCCCCTACGCCACCGTGCGCGAGATCCTGCTCCTCGTCTGCCGGCTGCGCGGCGAGCCCCGGCAGCGGGTCGACGAAGCCCTGGAGCTCGTCGGGCTCACCGGCCTCGCCCACCGCTCGGTGCGCGAGCTGTCCATGGGGCAGAGGCGCCGGGCCGTGCTCGCCGCCGCGCGGATCGGCACGCCGCGCCACGTCCTCCTCGACGAGCCGCTGGAGGCCATGGACCGCGGAGCGCGGGAAGACATCCTCGCCTGGATCGACCGCCTGCTCGCCGCCGGCTCCACCGTGCTCGTCGTATCGCACGACCTGGAGCCCTTCGCCGCCCGGGTCATGCGAGCCCTTACGGTCCAAGGCGGGCGGTGCACGGCGGTCGATGCGCTGCCTGCGGAGCCGAAGGCGAGATGGGAGTTGCTGGAGAGGCTGGCGCGGGGGGAGGAGACAACCTAGGGACCGATTAGGGAACCCGTTCACCGGCTGTTTCAAGCACGTAGTTGTATAGCTGCGGGCTGATCCGGAATCCTGCCTTGATGCGTAGATCGATCAGCAGAGGCGCTACCGCCGGCAGAAGACCCTTTCTCTTCGCTTCCATCAAGACGCCTAAAATTCCGACCGCTTTCAACTCAAGACGGAAAGCCACTGCACGGCCACGTCTTTCGTCGATGAGCAGTAGGTCTGCCTTGAGCTCCTGCGCCAGCGCAATGGCTTCCGCTTCCCCACGGTCCAACTCTCCGTCGAGGGCTCGCATCAGGATCTCGTTCTGAGCGGGCTTGGCAAAGATCCAGTCTGCCGAACGGAGCTCGGCGACTCCTGGCTGCCCGGGGCCTCCCCGATCGATCTCCTCTTGGACAGATGCGGGGATCCACACCTCACCATAGAGTTGCTGCAGCAAGTCGAGCCGGCCTACGGCGGAGAGACAGATGATCGGAGATGCGTCGCTGACGACGATCACGATCGTTCCAGACCGCGTAGCGTCTCCAGATCCTGCTCGAACTCCTTGATGTCGTAGTGCACTGGAATGCCACGGCTGGAGAGGAGGTGCTGGAAATCGAATCGGCTCATTTCAGCGAGCCGGCTGGCCTGGGCGAGCGTGATCTTCTCCTTGCTGTAGAGCAGGGCAGCGATCTCCTGTCGCAGCTCGCCATCAGACATTCGGGCGGCTTCCAGGATTGTGTCGGGGATGGTGACGCTCATTGTTCGGCTCCGCGTGGAAACCAAATGTACACCAGGAACCGTGTCGCAGAGAAAGAGGCGCCATCCTTTCTTCATGCCTCGCCAGGTTTCGGCCCTCCTCCTCCTCCTCCTCGGCTGTCAGGGCGAGCCGTCTCCGGCCCCCTTCCCCATGAAGCCTACGTCTGGCAGCGGAGCTGGAGCCCGGAGGTGCGCGAGGCGGTCGGGCGGGCTTCGGACCTGGACGGTCTGATCGTGCTCGCCGCCGAGGTTGACCTCTCGCCCCGGCCTCCCCGCATCGACCGTATCCCGTATGACGCGGAAAGCCTCGCCGGCCGGCGGGTGGGCCTCGCGGTCCGGATCGGCGCCTTCTCCCGCGGCGGCTGCGCCCAAAGCTCGACGAGCTCGCCGCCGCGGCGGCGTCCGGCAAGAACGCGCGGCGCGCGGCGCCAGGCGGTCGAGCGGCGGTGGTTTCCGGAAGTGGAGGAGTGTGAGTAGCCGGGCCTTACAGTCCTAACAGCCCCCGAGGATGCGGTCCCTGGCGTCTTCCGGCCCCAGCAGCTGGCTGAGGCTGTCCGGGGCCGGAGCCTCGCAAGGCACCCCCCCATAACGCTGGATGAGGTCGCCCAGCAACGGCAGCGAGCCCGGGGAGAAGAAGAAGTCCGTCGTCTCTCCGGATGGATCCGTCCTGAACACGGCGGCGTCGGGCCTCTGGTTCCCCGCGGACGTCCATGCGTCCATCCGGTTGGCGCATACGTCGATCAACTGCTGCCCGACCAGGGAGGCGATGGTGTGATCCGCGGTGACCCTGTACCAGCACGACGAATCCAGGCTCATCTCGGATCTCCCCGGAAGGCGGGTCACCAGGCGCCGCCGCTGCATCCCCGCAGCATCAGGTTGAGCAGGATAGTGAGGACGATCGAGAGGATGATGCTCGTCCAACACCCCATCATCCGGATCTTCACAGGCATAGGCTCTCTCCCTTGAATCGGCGCCCGGCGAGGCACCGATCTCCTCCATGCCATAAAAGTGCCAG
>JBKKAU010000259.1:0-6236 GCA_046714475.1 Thermoanaerobaculia bacterium | reverse complement strand
GGCCGGAAGCCGTAACTCGACTCGCTAAAGGTGGGGTCCAGCAGCGGTTCGAGCACTTGGAGAATCGCTTGCTGTACCAGACGGTCCACGACCGTCGGGATGCCAAGCTGCCTCTTGCCGCCCCCGGGCTTGGGGATCTCCACCTCCCGCACAGGCTGCGGTTGGTAGCTTCCCGTCAGCAGGGCTTCAATCAGCTCCGCCTTATGCTCGGCCAACCAGTCGCGCAAGTCCGTCACGCTTCGCCCGTCCACCCCGGCTGCGCCCCCGTTGGCCTTGACCTTCTTATACGCTCGGTTCAGGTTCTTTGGGTCACAGACCCTCTCCATCAGATCCTGCGTCAAGGCTCGTTTCCCACTCCACGCCGTGGACGCTTGCGACTCCTCTTCGGAGACGACGCCGGTTCCGCCGACGCCATCCTCCGTGAGGCACACGGCTGCCCGACCATCCCCAAAGTACAGAGAGAGCTGGTGTTCCGTGACTGGCTGTCGCCTTCTGCCCATCGAGTTTCCTGGACTGGCTCCTTGCACTGAAAGGTTCGGCCCTTCGCCTTGCGGCTACTATGGCCTCGGCTGACTTCTCGCGGCCCCTCCCGGTTCATTGCTGACTCGGTAGTCCGGTTCGACCGGACAGGCCCCAGAGATCTCCCAGGGTAAGGCGTGAGGCTTTCCACCGGCCCCCGCCGGATCTACCTGCGCGCGTGGCTGGATGACTATCGGGCGTCCCCGTCCATTGCCGGGTTACCCCACCGCGCCGGCCTTCTATCCGGTTTCTGTTCGTCGGGTCCGGGCTCTGTCATCGGCTTCCTTCAGATCCCGCCTCGCGGTGGGCACCCTTGCCTAGACTCGTGGTTCCGGTCACCGCGGCCCACGGAGGACTTCCACCTCCTAGTCTCACGTCATGCCTGGCACACAGAGAGGGCGCGATGAATCGCGCCCCTACACGAACCGGACTGTAGGGGCGCCATTCATGGCGCCCTTTTCGGCGGCCCCGCCCCCTCGCGCATGGCCTCGGCCAGGGTCTCGGGGGTGCCGATGTCGCGGTAGGAGCCGTCGGGGATCTCGACGCCTTCGACGTGCAGCCCCGCGTCGACCGCGGCCTGGACCACGGCGCCGATCTGCGGCTCCTTCTCGGCCGCGGGCGCGGCCTGGACGGCCGCGTGGAGGTGCTCGGTGAAGCGCGGCCCCCAGACCGCGATCAGCCAGTTGTAGCGCAGCGCGGGCGCGGCCGGCCGGACCTCCAGCCGCAGCACCCGGCCGTCCGGAGCCAGCTCGACCATGTCGGTGGTCCAGGGCCGCTCGGCCGGGAAGAGGCCCAGGACGAGGTCGGCGCCGGTCTCGCCCTGCCGGGCGAGCAGGCGCGCGTAAGCGTCCCCGGGCTCGAACAGGGCGTCCGGGAACCCCAAGGCGACGCGCCGGCCGGCCACGAACGGGTAGGCCCGGTCCAGCGTCTCGGGGACGCTCCCCGAGTCCGGCACCGCCAGGTAGGCGAGCGAGACGCCGGCCATCTCGCCGGTCCCGAAGTAGCGCGGGATGTCCCACTTTCCTTCACGCAACACGAGGAAGGCGCGCTCGATGCCCGCCTCCCGGAAGCGGTCCAGGAGGTAATGGCAGGCCACCTTCGGCGCCGGCCCGCGCGGCGTGTCGCGGAAGCCCACAGGAAGCAATTCCTTGCTGCACGGCAGCGGTCCCAGCCGCTCCGCCTTGCCCGCCGCGGGGATCAGGCCGATCACGTCGTCGTTGGACATCCGGCCTCCATTGTAAGATCCCCCCGCCATGACCGAGCCGGTCCCCGCCCCCGCCCCCGACAGCAGCCTCGCCCGCCAGGTCGAGCACATGACCCGCAAGGAGGCCGACATGGCCTTCAAGCGGCGGGCGTGGACCCTGTTCGAGTGGCTGGGGGAGACCGACGCCCAGGTGATCCTGGACTGCGGCTGCGGCCGCGGCTTCTACCTCAAGATGCTGCGCCACGCCTCCGCGACCAGCAGACTGCTGGGGGTCGACCTTGAATTCCCGCTGCTCGTCAAGGCGCGGCGCAACGTCGGCCACCTCCCCGGGGTGCTGCCGGCCAACGCCTCGGTCTACGGCCTCCCCTACGCCGACGCGACCTTCGACGCGGTGATCCTCTCCGAGGTGCTGGAGCACGTCGAGCGGGACGTCGAGGCGCTCGTCGAGCTCCGCCGCGTGCTCAAGCCGGGCGGCGTCCTGCTGATCACCGTGCCCCACGCCGACTATCCCTTCTGGTGGGACCCGATCAACAAGACGCTGGAGCGGCTCTTCAAGACCCACATCGGCCGCGGCCCGCTCGCCGGGATCTGGGCCAACCACGTCCGCCTCTACACGCCGGAGCAGTTGCGCGAGGCCGCCCTGGAGGCGGGCTTCCAGGTCGACGCCGAGCGCGCCTTCACCCACCACTGCTTCCCCTTCGTCCACAACCTCCTCTACGGGGTGGGCAAGCCGCTGATCGAGTCCGGCCTCCTGGGGGACGGGCTCACCAACGCCGCGGACCGCGGCAGCTTCGACCGGGAGGGCGGCAGCCCCTGGAACCCGGTCAACCTCGGCCTGCGCCTGCTCAACCGGATCGACCGCAAGAACCGCATGAGCGAGCCGCCCGGGCGCCCCACCGTCAACCTCTGCCTCAAAGCCCGCAAGCCGTAGCTCCGTAACGAGGGGCGGACGCCGCCGTATCAGGGGCCGCCACGGCCCACGATCGGGGAGGAGCCGCGGAGCGTGGGGGAAGAGCCGGTACATCGTGGGCCGGTGCGGCCCACGATCGCGGCGGCCTCGCCCCTCCATCCGGCGGCCCTCCCCAAGCGTGGGCGAGAGCGGCGACATCATGGGCTGTACCGGCCCACGATCGCGGAGGCGTCGCCCAACGTTCGCGAGCCTTCCTTCAAGCCGGAGTGAGAGCCGGTACATCCTGGGCGGTACCGGCCCATGATGGGGAAGGCCTCGCCCCCGGATGGGCACGTGCCGGTACATCATGGGCGGGTGCGGCCCAGGATGTACCGGCCGCCGCCCCGTCTTGTTTCAGGGTTCGATCTTGATGCCGGGCTCGCCCCCGGCGTGCGCCGCCAGGCGCCCCGGCTCGCGGACAGGCCGGGCATGGAGACGGAAGAGCTGCTCGTAGCGCGTGATCGTCTCCTCGACCGAGAAGAGGCGCGCGATCTCGTCGTGAGGGCGGACGTAGCGCTCGTGGTCGCGCAGCACCTCGACGATCGCCTCTCCGATCGCCCGCCAGTCCTCCCGCGGCGCGAGGAGGCCCATGCCGGTGAGCTGCACCGGCACCCGCCCGCCCGGCGTGTCGGTCATCACCACCGGCGTGCCGCAGAGCATCGCCTCCACCTGGACCAGCGCGAAGCATTCGGTGTTGCTGGTCAGCGCCAGCACGTCGCAGGCGGCGTAGAAGTCGGCCATGGCCTGCGGCGTGGGAACCACCCCCAGGAAGACGAGGTGGCCCTGGTAGCGCTCGGCGAGCGCGCGGTGGCGGTCCCAGAAGCTCTCGTAGGGGATCTGGTGCTGCCCGGCGAAGACGATCCGCGCGTTGGGGTAGGCGCGGTGGACCACCTCCAGCGAACGGATGAGCAGGTCCGGCCGCTTCTCCTCCACGAACCGCCCGGCGAAGCCGATGAGGGGGCCACCGTCCGGTCCCCACTCGGCCTGCAGCTGGCGCACCCGTTCCGGGTCGGGCCTCGGGATCTCGACCAGCGGGTGGATCACCGACACCTTGTCGAGGTAGGGGCTCAGGTAGTAGGAGCAGCGGGCGTAGTCCAGGGTGTGGCAGACCATGGCCGCGGCGTCTTTCGCCATGAGCTTGTAGAGCCCGAACATCGCCGAGGTGATGAGGCGGTTGACGGGCCCGTCGGGGAGGACGAGGTCGCCGTGGTGGGTGCAGACGATCCGCCGGCCGGTCAGCCGGGCGAGCAGGCCGAGGAGCGCGGTCTCCAGCATCGGCGTGTGGATGCTCACCACGTCGTGCCGGCGCATCAGGCGCAGGACCCGCCAGGGGTAGCCCGGCATCACCATGCCGCGGCTGATGGCGAGCGGCAGCGGCCAGAGGCGCACCACCCGGACGCCGTTCTCCATCGACTCGCCGGCCGGCGTCGAGCGGTCGTGCCGGGCGCAGACCACCGTCACCCGGTGGCCGCGCGCCGCGAGCCGCTCGGCGAGCTGTTGGACGTAGAGGGTCAGGCCGGTGCGGTGCGGCAGGTAATAGAGCAGGCAGATCAGGATCTTGAGCTTGCCGGGTTCGCCTGGGGAATGCATGGGAGAGCCTGCGCGCACGGGTAGACGGACCTGCCTATCGAGGAGCGGCGGCATGGTAACATCCCGCGCCGAACAGCGGCAAGGCGGTCCCGCCTCCCCCTGCCCCGCTCCCGTTTCACCCCGAGCCCGATGAGGACGAGAGATTTGATGGATACGGTCCATCCGGAACGGCAGACTGCGGCAACGAGCCGCGCGGCGTCCCTGCTGCTCGCCGCGCTGCTCGTGGTGAGCTTTGCCCTCCGCCTCTGGGACGCGAGCCACGGCCTGCACGCCGGCCGCTACTTCGACGAGCGCTTCACGCTCCGCAACGTCACCCAGATCCTGGAGGGGGACTTCAAGCCGCGGCACGCCTTCTACCTCAGCCTCTCCTATCTGCCGCAGTCGGCGGTGCTCGCGGCGAGCCAGGCGCTCCACCGGCTGACCGGCATCGAGGCGCTGTCGATCTACTCCGAGAAGGCGGCGGACCGCTACTCCCCCACCGCCTACCTGCTCTGCCGCCTCTGCAACGTGATCTTCGGCCTGGTCTCGCTCTGGGTGACCTTCCTCATCGGGCGGCGGGCCTTCTCCCCCTGGGTGGGGCTGCTCGGCGCGGCGGTGCTCGCGGCGTTCCACCGCCACCTGCTGAGCTCCACCGAGTTCAAGCCGGACATCCTGGTGGTGATGCTCACCAGCGTCACCCTCTGGTGGGCGCTGGAGGCGGCGCTCCGTCCCACGCTCCGCCGCTACCTGCTGGCGGGCATGGGCGGGGGCCGCGCGGTCTCGGCCAAGTACACGGGGATCGCCGCGGCCCTGCCGGTCGCCGCGGCGGCGCTGGCCCACGCCCGGCGCGACCGGCGCCAGATCGGCTGGCTGCTGCTCGCCGGCGTCACGTCCTTCCTCACCTTCCTGGCGCTCAACCCGTTCCTGGACGTCGTCTTCCGCTTCATCCCCAAGCTGGTCACCGGCTACGCCAGGCACGGCGTGGCCGAGAAGAGCAACCACTGGGTGGTCTTCATGCGGCAGATCGACTTCCTGGTGGTCCACCATGGCTGGCTGACGGCGGCGTTCGTCGCGCTCGGCGCCGGCTGGATGCTCTGGCGCCTGCTCCGCCGCCGCGACGAGGCCCCCGGCCCCTCCAAACAACGCCTCGGCTCGATCCTGCTGCTCGCCCTGTTCATCGGCTATTCGCTGCTCCACTCGGGCGGCATGACCCTGTTCCGCGGCCAGAACTACCTCCCGGTCGTCCCCGCCTCGTCGCTGATCGCCGCCTGGGCCATGATCGAAGCCTGGCGCGCCGCCGCCCGCCGCCTGCCGGCCCTGGGGACGCGGCCCGCGGCCACGGCGCTCTGGGCGGCGGTCGGCCTGGCCCTGGTCGCGCAGCAGGGCTGGGTGGCCTATACGCGCGTGGTCCCGACCAACTGGCAGGAGGCGCGGCAGCAGCTGACGCACCGCCTGGCGCCGATCGAGCTGCGCCACATCGCCTACGAGAAGATGGACGGCGCGCTGCGCCTGGGCCACCGCAACCGGGCGCTCACCACCGCCGTCGAGCGCCTCGACCAGGTCGACCCCGCGCTGCTCGACGCCGCCGACGCCGAGGTCTTCGGCCAGAGCCGGCTCGACGGCCCGGCCGCGGGCTTCTACCGCCGCCGCGTCGAGCGGCTGGCGCCCGGCCAGGTCGAGATCGTCAAGAGCCGGCCGTTCCGCAGCCGCGGCGAGCCGGTCTTCATGCTCCTCCACCCGTGGGAGCGCGACGGCGACCCCGTCGACCTCGCGATAACCCGTCCGGCGCCGCGCTTCGTGACCGCCGCGCTGCCGGCGGACCTCCAGCCGGGCGACGAGGTCTCGCTCGTGCTCTGGGTGCCCAAGGGGGCGCACCGCATCGGCGCGGTGAAGATCGACCCCGGGGGCCGGCCCCTGCAGGCGTTCGAGACCGGCCGGCGGCTGCGCAGGTTCCGGCTGACGACGCCGCGCTTCCGCGCCGCGGGGGGCGAGGGG
>JBKKAU010000258.1:0-4591 GCA_046714475.1 Thermoanaerobaculia bacterium | reverse complement strand
GTTCATGGTGATGACGCGCGCGAGGACGCCGCGGTCGGAGCCGAACACCCGCCGCCACTGCCGGTCGCTCAGCACCGTCGTGGGCTCGGAACTGGTGGGCTGGTCGGCGTCAGGGGAGAACGTGCGGCCGACCTGCGCCTGGACGTCCAGGGCCGGGAAGAACGGCGAGGTGACCATGGCGGCGCGCACGTGCACCGGCTCGGCGACGCCGGTAAGGGTGAAGCTCAGGTTGGCCACGGCGGCCATGTGCTCGAAGACCGTGCTGTGCTCGCGGTACTCGACGAACTCCGGCTGGGACATGGGCAACTGGTCGAAGCCGAGCCCGGTGAACCGGTTCCAGACCATGACCAGCCGGTCGGGGTCGCCATAAGGGAGAGGCCGCAGCAGCACGCCGTCGACGACGCTGAAGATGGCGCTGGTGGCTCCGATGCCCAGCCCGAGGGTGAGGATGATGACGGCGGCGAAACCGGGGCTCTTGCGCAGCAGCCGCAGCCCGAGTCGGAGGTCGCGAAGAACGGTGCTCATGGGTGGATTCTAGCCGTTCCCGGACCTGTGCTAACCTACTGGCCGGCCGGAGGAAACTTCCGGAGCGCCCCGCCCCGGGGCTCCTCCCCGGCCACACGGGTCCCCATCGTCTAGAGGCCTAGGACTCCGCCCTTTCAAGGCGGCAACGCGGGTTCGAATCCCGCTGGGGATACCACTGATTCCAAAGGGCTTGCGGGAATCGGTGACCTTTAAAAAAGCCCCTGACCATCAATGGACCATCAACGGAGTTCTGCGGTTCGCTTCGGGCGCGAGGGCAAGGTTTGGCCTGTCCACTGAGCCCGCCAGGCCGCAGCGGCTTCGCGAGTGATCGAGCGATGGCGGCCTAGGGTCGTCATGGCTGGCGCTGCCCCGATCGGGAGCAGAACCTCGTAGAAGTAGCTCCTGCTCAGGTTGTGACTCCTGCAGAACTCCTCCACCGTGTAGCTCTCAGGATCGTTTGGGCTGACTATCGGCTCGACCATCTCTTTTCCTATCGCGCGGAGGGCATCCCGCTCTCAAGTAGTCCGATTTCTTGGAGCCGCAGGCGGACGCGACTCCGGCTCACGTTCAGGTTGCGGGCGACGGCGGCGATGCTCGGCGACTTGCGCCAGGTGGCGGCTAGGGTCTCGTCGTCGAGGGGGAGTGCGGGCCGGCCGCCTTTGCGGAGGTCTCCTCGGGCGGCTAGTGCGCGGGCTCGGGCGGCATCGTTGACTTTGCCGGCAGCGCGGAGGGCTCGAAGGTGCTTGCGGGTGGTGGCTTCGGAGAGGCCGAGCTTGCGGGCCAGGGCTCGCAGGGAGAGGGGACGGCGGCCTCCTCGGCCTTCCCACCAGGTCAGCAGCTCTTGTGGGTTGACGGTGGCCGGGGGGCGGCCCCAAGGGCCGCCAGGGGTGCGCAGGCGGGCTAGCTTGGCTGCCTCGGCGCGGAGCTGGCGGTCTAGACGGGTGGAGATTTCGAGCCAGTCTCGCCAGCGGAGCGCTCCGCCCGGATCGGTGGTGTCGAGGTGGTCTTCCAGGGCGATCAGGGTGACGTTGTGAGCGGCGAGGAGATGGCCCAGGTTGGTCAGGTGGCGCAGGGAGAGGGCGAGGTGACTGAGGGTGCGGACGAGGAGGCCCTGGATGGCTTTGGCGCGGATGGCCGCGAGGAGGCGGTTTAGGCCCTCTCGGCGTCCTTCGGGGAAGGGGCTTTGGTCGTCGCACTCCAGCGCCACTTCCCAGCCTCTCGTGGCCGCGTGGGCGGCCAGGGTGGCGAGGATCTGCTCGACGGTCTCCTGGCTGGCGGCCGTGGTGCGGGCGTATAGGGCGACTAGCATCGGCAGGTGCTGTTCTGGCTGCAGTAGCGGTTGAGGATGGTGTGGATGCTCTTCGGGGAGAGGGGGCCGCGCGGACCGGTGAAGATCGGTGTGCCCTCGGCCCAGAGGCGGCACTCGGTGAGCCAGACCAGCACCCGGCCTCCGAGGTCGGCGGGGAGGTCGGCGGACCAGGTGACGCCGTGGCGGTGGACGGCGACCAGGAGCTTGCCGTGGTTCATGGTGACTGCCGAGGCGCGCAGGCGGGAGATCTCCCGGGCCGAGAGGCCGGCCGCCAGGAGCGCCAGGAGCGCGCCGTCGCGAAGGCCCACGGGCCAGCCCGACCGCTGCCGGGCAGGGTCGACCCGGGAGAGGACCGCTCGCGCTCGGTCGGGGCGGATGGCTGGCATCAGGATTGGACCGGCGCCGGGGCTGTGCGGTTGCGGAAGGAGGTCGTCGCGCCGGACCAGGTCAACGCGACCGTGCCAGTCTCGCCGTGGCGGTGCTTGGCGACGATGATCTCCGCGAGGCCGCGGAGGGTCTCGGTGACGGGGTCGTAGACCTCGGGACGGTGGACGAAGGCGACCTGGTCGGCGTGTTGGCCGATGGCGTCGGATTCGGCCAGGTCGGCGAGTTGGGGCCGTGGGTCGCTGCGGCGGGTCAGCTCGCGGTTGAGCTGGGAGAGGGCGATCAGGGGAACGCCCAGCTCGCCGGCGAGATCCTTGAGGCGACGGGCGATGAGGGCGATCTCCAGGCGCCGGTTTTCGACTCGGACGCCGGCGGTGAGGAGCTGGAGGTAGTCGACGACCAGGAGGGCGAGGTCGGGATGCTGGGCCTTGAGCCGCCAGGACCGGGCTTCTAGATCGCGCAGCAGCAGGCCCGGGCTGTAGTCCAGGAAGAGGGGCGCCGCGAGCATGCGCCGTGTGGCCGCGTAGAGGTCTTGCCATTGCCGGGTGGAGAGGTGGCGGTTGCGAAGGTTGGACGAGGTGACGTCGGCTTCGGCGGCGCCGAGCTTGAGGCCGATCTCATCGGAACGCATTTCGAGGGAGAAGACGCCGACGGGCCGGTTGAGCTCGACGGCGACGTGGCGGGTGAGGTCGAGGGCCAGCGAGGTCTTGCCCATGCCGGGCCGTCCCGCGATGACGTAGAGGCAGCCGGGCAGGAAGCCGGGGCCGAGCCGGTCCCAGGCGGGGAAGCCGGAGGTGAGCCCGCGGAGGGTTCCGGAGCGATCGTCTTCGAGGGTTGCTAGCAGGCGGTCGAGGACCTCGCCGGCGCCTTCCCAGCGTGTCGGAGCGGCGCAGCCGAGGAGCTTGTCGATCGAATCTCGGTGGTCGGCCAGGAGCTCATGGACCGGACGCGTGGTCGAGGCGGCCGCCAGGTGGGTGTGCCGGGTCTCTGTCATCACGTCGCGACGGACGCTCCTCTCCTTGACGATAGCGACGTACTCGTCCAGCCGGCCCAGGTCCGGAAGGTCCAGGTCGAGCGCGGTCAGGTAGGCCAGGCCGCCGATCGCGTCGAAGGTGCCGGCCTGCTGGAGGTGGGTCTGCAGGGTGAGGAGGTCGGGAGTGGAGCCGGATTCGGCGACGTCGAGGAAGGCTTGGTAGAGCACGCGGTGGCGCTCGAGGTGCCAATCGCGCGGCTCCAGGCGCGTGCGGACCTGGGCGAGGCGCAAGGGCTCGAGGAGCAGGGCGCCCAGCACGGCGCGCTCGGCCTCCTCGCTGTGCGGCGCGGTTTGCCGCCTCTTCATCGTTTTCATCGTGGCGCCTTCCTCAGCCGGACGTCGGCGCCGCGGGTGCGGACGTGAAGGCCGGAGAGCCAGCGCGAGAGGATCTGCGGCGGCGTGGCGGCGGTGGGGTGGTGCAGCAGCTCGGGCAGGAGTTGGCTGGTGACGATGGTCGGCAGGCAGCTCTCGTCCCGGGTGCGCGTGATGAGCACCAGGCGCTCCCTGTACCAGTCGGCAGCCGCGCCGGTGAGCGGCTCGTCGAAGACCAGGAGCGGGGTGGCGAGCAGGGGAGCGAGGACCTCCTCCGAAGCCATGAGGTCTCGCTGGAGACGCCGGGACAGCTCGGGGCCGGAGATCCAGTGTCCGCGCCGGCCGGTGCGGAGGTGCTCGGCGAGGAGCACGGTGGCGAGGCTGGTCTTGCCGGTGCCGGTGGGTCCCCAGATGGCGACCCAGGTGGGGAGCCCGGACCAGCTCTCCACGGCCTCGGGCCACGGACGCCGGAAGCAGGCGGCCCAGGTCTCGCGGGTGAGGCCGCGGAAGAGCTGGGGGACGCCGGCGCCGGCTTCGGTGAAGGCGGTCGCGGCGCGCTGGGCGTCGTGGCAGGAGTGGCAGAGGACGTCTTCGGGGATCCGGCCGAAGGCGACCTGGTCTTCACCGCACCGGCTGCAGTTCCAGGGAGTCATGACTCCTCCGTGTTGGCGATGATTTCGAGGGCCTGTTGCCAGCGGATCTCGTCGGCGCCGGCGGACCACAGGAGCTCCCGGCCGGCCCGGGCGTCGAGAGGCTTTCCCGGCTCGGGCCTCGTGGGCCTCGCGGCCTGCTCCATGACGACCCGATGCATGTAGGCGATCGGCTCCCGCTTGTTTGCCAGGCCGGCATGGACGAGGCGGCCGAGCAGGCCGAGGAGCGGTTCGATGCCGCCGAGCGTCTTGGACCAGAGGCCGACCTGCGCCGGGCTCGGCAGGGGAACGCCGGCCTCTTCGAGCAGCAGGTTGACTCGAAAGGTGGTGCCTTGCGGCCCCGGCAGGGGCCGGAGACCGAAGGTCTCCTGTTTTTTG
>JBKKAU010000257.1:0-1187 GCA_046714475.1 Thermoanaerobaculia bacterium | reverse complement strand
GCCAAGTTCGACCTGACGCTGACCCTGATCGAGAGAGGAGGCGTCCTGGCCGGCGCTGTGGAGGTGGCCACGGACCTGTTCGATCCGCCCACCGCGGCCCGGCTCGTCCATTGCTTCGCGGCCCTGCTGGCCGCCGCCGCGGCGACGCCGGAGCGGCCGGTGGACGACCTCCCTCTCATCGGCGAGGCGGAGCGCCACCAACTGCTGCGCGAGTGGAACGATCCGTGTGCGGCGTGGCCGGACCGGCGCAGCCTGCACCACCTGTTCGCGGAGCACGCGGAGCGTGCCCCCGAGGCCGTGGCCGTGGTCTGCGAGGATCTCCGGACGACATACGGCGAGCTCGACGCGCGGGCCAACCGGCTGGCCCGGCGCCTGCGCCGCCTCGGCGTCGGCCCCGAGACGCTGGTGGCCGTCTTCCTGGAGCGCTCGCTGGAGACCGTGGTGGCCCTCCTCGGCGTGCTCAAGGCCGGAGGCGCCTACGTGCCGCTGGACCCGGCCTACCCCCGGGAGCGCCTGGTGTTCACCCTGGAAGACACCGGCGCGCCGGTCCTCCTCACGACCCGCGCTCTGCTCGACGGCTCGGAGCTGGCCGCGGCGCTAGAGCGTCTGCCGTCCCGGCCGGCCGTGCTCCGCCTCGACGCCGACTGGCACGAGATTGAGACGGAGAGTGCCGCGGATCCGCGCGCCGCCACGGACCCCGACCATGCCGCCTACGTGATCTTCACCTCCGGTTCCACCGGCCGGCCCAAGGGCGTGCAGGTGACCCACCGCAACGCCGTGCGGCTGCTGGCCGCGACCGACGCCTGGTTCGGGTTCGGGCCGGACTATGTCTGGACCCTGTTCCACTCCTATTCTTTCGACTTTTCGGTCTGGGAGCTCTGGGGAGCCCTCACCCGCGGCGGCCGGCTCGTGGTGGTGCCGTACTGGATCAGCCGCTCGCCCGAGTCCTTCCTGGAGATGTTGCGGCGCGAAAGGGTCACCGTGCTGAACCAGACGCCGTCGGCCTTCCAGCAGCTCGTGCGCGCGGACGAGGCCGCGGGCGGCGCTCCCGATCTGGCGCTGCGCCGGGTGGTGTTCGGCGGCGAGGTCCTGGAGATGCGCAGCCTGGAACCCTGGTTCCGCCACCACGGCGACCGCAGCCCGGTCCTGGTCAACATGTACGGGATCACGGAGACCACGGTCCACGT
>JBKKAU010000256.1:0-8582 GCA_046714475.1 Thermoanaerobaculia bacterium | reverse complement strand
GCGAGAAGCGCTACATCCTCTGGCCCCACGGCCTGGCCGTCGGCTCCCAGGTGATGTCGGGCGACACCGCCGAGGTCAACGTGGGCAACGCCCTGCCGCTGCGGCGCATCCCGCTCGGCACGGTGATCCTCAACATCGAGCTCAAGATCGGCAAGGGCGGCCAGATGGTGAGGAGCGCCGGCGCCGGCGCCCAGCTGATGGCGCGCGACGGCGCCTGGGCGCAGGTCAAGCTGCCCTCGGGCGAGGTGCGCCGCGTCCACGTCGAGTGCTATGCGACGGTCGGCCAGGTGGGCAACCTCGAGCACGAGAACGTGTCGATCGGCAAGGCCGGCCGCAAGCGCTGGCTGGGCAAGAAGCCGCACAACCGCGGCGTGTCGATGAACCCGGTCGACCATCCGATGGGCGGCGGCGAGGGCCGGACCTCCGGCGGCCGCCATCCCACGACGCCGTGGGGCGTGCCGACCAAGGGCTACAAGACCCGGAACAACAAGCGCACGGACGCCATGATCGTCCGCAGCCGGAACAAGAAGTAAGGGACGGGAGATCCTATGTCGCGTTCGCTCAAGAAGGGTTTCTTTGCCGACGACCACCTGCTCGACAAGATCGCGGCGATGAACGACCGCGGGGAGCGGCGGGTGGTCAAGACCTGGTCGCGCCGCTCGACGGTGACGCCGGAGATGGTCGGTCACACGATCGCGGTGCACAACGGCACGAAGTTCATCCCGGTGTACGTCAGCGAGAACATGGTCGGGCACAAGCTCGGCGAGTTCGCGATGACCCGGACGTTCCGGAGTCACAGCGGCAAGAAGGCCGAAAAGGGCGCGCGGCCCCGGTGAGGGCGGCCCCGGACACTGAGAGAGGGATTCGAACGATGGAAGTCACAGCGCGGCTTCGCTATGTCCAGGGCTCGGCCCAGAAGATCCGGCTGGTGGCCGACCTGATCCGCGGCAAAGGGGTGCAGGAGGCGGTCAACATGCTGCAGGTCACCCAGAAGGCGGCGGCCCGGCACGTCCAGAAGGTGTTGAAGTCGGCGATCGCCAACGCGGAGAACCGCGACGATCACGTCGACGTCGACCGCCTCTACGTCAAGGAGATCTTCGTCGACGGCGGCCCGATGCTCAAGCGGATCCGGCCGGCGCCGATGGGCCGGGCGTTCCGGGTGTTGAAGCGTCAGAGCCACATCACGATCAAGCTGGACACCCGCAAGGGTGACGGGAAGCCTGAGAAGAGAGGATAAAAACGTGGGTCAGAAAACGCACCCTTACGGGTTTCGGCTCGTCTATAACAAGACCTGGCACTCGCGCTGGTACGGTGAGAGCAACTATGCCGACACCCTGCACGAAGACCTGAAGCTGCGCCGCCGTCTCAAGGAGCGGCTGGGGCACGCCGGGGTGTCCGAGGTCGACATCGAGCGCGCCGCCGACAAGCTGAGGGTGACGATCTACACGTCCCGGCCCGGCATCATCATCGGCCGCCGCGGCGCCGAGGTGGACAAGCTGCGCGACGACCTGCAGAAGGAGATGGGCCGCGAGGTCCACATCAACATCCAGGAGATCCAGCGCCCCGAGCTCGACGCGCAGCTGGTGGCCGAGTCGATCGGCGGCCAGCTCGAGCGCCGCGTGTCGTTCCGCCGCGCCATGAAGAAGGCGATGGAGTCGGCGTTCCGCTTCGGCGCCAAGGGCGTCAAGATCATGGTCGCCGGCCGTCTCGGCGGCGCCGAGCTCGCGCGCACCGAGTGGTTCCAGGCGGGGCGTCTGCCGCTCCACACGCTCAAGGCCGACATCGACTACGGTTTCGCCGAGTCGCGGACGACCTACGGCGTGATCGGTGTGAAGGTGTGGGTGTACAAGGGCGATCTCCTCAAGGAAAAGAGCCGCCGCGCCACGGCGTAGCCGGTTGGGGTATTCGGAGCATCGGAGGACGTAAACGACCATGTTGATGCCGAAGCAGGTCTAGTACAGAAAGCAGCAGCGCGGCCGGCGCGCGGGCATGGCCAAGGGCGGTACGTACATCGCCTTCGGCGACTACGCCCTGCAGGCGCTGGAGCCGGGCTGGGTGACGGCGCGGCAGATCGAGGCGGCCCGTATCGCCATCTCGCGCCACGTCAAGCGCGGCGGCAAGCTGTGGATCCGGGTCTTCCCGGACAAGCCGATCACCAAGAAGCCGCTCGAGACCCGTATGGGCAAGGGCAAAGGCAACCCCGAGGAGTGGGTGGCGGTGGTCAAGCCGGCGCGCATCCTCTACGAGCTGGAAGGGGTGCCGGCGGAGATCGCCGAGGAGGCGATGCGCCTGGCCGCCCACAAACTGCCGATCAAGACGCGGTTCGTCACCCGTCACGAAGAGCTGAGGTGAGGTGCTCATGAAAGCTGCGGAGCTTCGGGATCTGACGGTGGAAGAGCTGCGGGACCGCGAGCGTGACCTCGCCGAGCAGATGTTCGCCTTGCGCCTGCAGAAGGTTACGGGCCAGTTGGAGAAGCCGGCCCGGGTGCGCCAGGTGCGCCGGGACATGGCGAGGATTCTGACCGTGCTGCACGAGAAGCAGCAGCAGGGTCGCTGAGGGACCAGGAGCGAACGACCATGGCGGAAACGGTGGAAACGGTGGAAACGACGAACCAGGCCGGTGCCGAGGCCTCCGCGGCCGAGGCGGCGGAGCGCGGCCGGCGGCAGGTCAAGGTCGGGCGCGTGGTGAGCAACAAGATGCAGAAGACGGTGGTGGTCGCCGTCGAGATCACGGTCACGCACCGGCTCTACCACCGCCATTTGAAGAAGACCAAGAAGTTCCATGCCCACGACGAAGAGAACCGCTGCAACATCGGCGACGTGGTGGAGATCGTCTCCAGCCGGCCGTTGTCGAAGACCAAGCGCTGGCGGGTTCGCGAGATCGTGAAGCGGGCCGAGTAGGGGACAGCGATGATCCAGATGGGCACCATTCTCGACGTGGCGGACAATTCGGGCGCGAAGAAGATCGCCTGTATCCACCTGCGCGGCGGCTCGGCGGGCCAGTACGGACGGCTGGGCGACGTGATCACGGCGTCGGTCAAAGAGGCGACGCCGGACGGCACCGTGAAGAAGGGCCAGGTCGTCAAGGCGGTGATCGTGCGGACCGTCAAGGAGCAGCGCCGGAAAGACGGCAGCTACATCCGCTTCGACAACAACTCCGCGGTGCTGGTCAACGACGCCGGCGAGCCGATCGGCACGCGCGTCTTCGGCCCGGTGGCGCGCGAGCTGCGCGAGAGGCGGTTCATGAAGATCGTATCGCTTGCGCCCGAGGTGATCTAGGAGCGTTCCATGACCAAGTTGAACATCAAGAAGAACGATCAGGTGCTGGTGCGCGCCGGCAAGGACCAGGGGTCCCGCGGCAAGGTGCTCAAGGTCCTCGCCACCGAGGGCAGGGCCATCGTCGAGCGCGTCAACATGATCAAACGCCATACCAAGGCGAATGCGCCCAAGGGCATCCAGGGCGGCATCCTGGAGCGGGAGGGGCCGATCCACGTCTCCAACCTGCAGGTGATCTGCCCGGAGTGCGGCAAGCCGTCGCGGCTCGGCCGCAAGCGGCTGGAAGACGGCCGGGGCGTGCGCGTCTGCAAGAGCTGCAGCGCCACCTTCAGCTAAAGATCTCGTGAGGTTTTTCTAGACATGGCCAAGAAGACGGATTCCAAGGGCAAGGCGGCGGGCAAGGCCCCGGCACGGGCGGCAGGCGCCGGTGAGAACGCCGAACCGGTGCGCACCGCGCCGCCGGGTTATGTGCCGCGCCTCCATCAGCGCTATCTCGAAGAGGTCGTGCCCAAGCTCCAGAAGGAGTTCGGCATCGACAACATCATGGCGGTGCCGCGGATCGAGAAGGTGTCGCTCAACATGGGCATGGGCGAGGCGATCCAGAACATCAAGGTGCTCGACGACGCGGTCGAGGAGCTGGCGGCCCTGGCCGGCCAGCGGCCGACGGTGACGCGGGCGCAGAAGTCGATCGCCGCCTTCAAGCTGCGCGAGGGCATGCCGATCGGCTGCCGGGTGACGCTGCGCAGCCACCGCATGTGGGAGTTCCTCGACCGGTTCATCTCCGTGGCGCTGCCGCGCGTGCGCGACTTTCGCGGCGTGCCGTCGAAGAGCTTCGACGGGCGCGGCAACTACACCATGGGGATCCGGGACCATCTGATCTTCCCCGAGATCGACTTCAACAAGGTCGACAAGCCCAAGGGGATGAACATCACGATCGTGACCACGGCCGGCAACGACGAGCGCGCCCTCTATCTGCTGCGCGAGCTCGGCGTGCCGTTCCAGCGCTAGGAGGCGTCTGTGGCGACTACTGCGAAGATCGCGAAAGAAGCGAAGAAGCTCAAGTTCGAGGTGCGGCACCGCAACCGTTGCCGGGTGTGCGGCCGGCCGCGCGGTTACTATCGCAAGTTCGGCCTCTGCCGCATCCACTTGCGGGATCTGGCGCTCCAGGGCTATCTGCCGGGCGTGATCAAGGCGAGCTGGTAAGGATCTAGGAGAGAGACGATGAGCACCACCGATCCCATCGCGGACCTGCTGACGCGGATCCGCAACGCCCATATGGCCAAGCACGACCGGCTGGACGTGCCCATCTCCAAGATCAAGCGGGAGATCTGCCGCATCCTCAAGGACGAGGGCTTCATCCGCAACTTCCGCGAGATCGAGGGCAGCCCGGTGTCGACGTTGCGCATCTTCCTGCGCTACAGCCCCGAGGGCGACCCCGCGATTTCGCACGTGGCGCGCATCAGCAAGCCCGGCCGGCGGGTGTACCGCGGCGCCGACGAGCTGCCGGCGGTGCGCAACGGTCTCGGCGTCGGCATCATCTCGACGTCGCAGGGTCTGCTGACCGACGCCCAGGCGCGCGAGCGCCGGGTCGGTGGCGAGCTCCTCTGCGAGCTTTGGTAGGAGGACGTATGTCGCGCATTGGAAAGATGCCGATCCCGGTCCCGAGCGGGACCAAGGTAACGATCGAGGACGGGATGTTCACCGCCGAGGGGCCGCGGGGCCGGGTGGCGCATCCCCTCTTCCCGGGCTTCCCGGTGGAGCTCCAGGACGGCGTGGTGACGGTCGACCGCCCGGGCGACGACGGTCCCGAGCGTTCCAAGCACGGCCTGCTGCGGGCATTGCTCGCCAACGCCGTGCAGGGGGTCTCGGCCGGGTTCACGAAGCAGCTCGACATCGTCGGCGTCGGCTACCGCGCCGAGGTCAAGGGCGACCGCGTGCAGTTCGCTCTGGGCTACTCCCATCCGGTGATCTACCCGATCCCGGAGGGGATCAAGATCGAGATCGACAAGACCAACCGGGTCACCATATCGGGCGCCGACCGCCAGAAGGTGGGCCAGGTCGCGGCCGAGATCCGTCGCCTCCGCAGCCCCGACCCCTACAAGGGGAAGGGCATCAAGTACACCAACGAGGTGCTGCGCCGCAAGGTCGGCAAGGCCGGGGGCAAGTAAGAGAGGCACGGCATGACCGAGCACGTGACGAAGAAGATGAGAGCGAAGCGGGAGCGCCGCGAGCGCGCCCACCTGCGGGTGCGCAGCCGCGTCCGCGGCAGCGCCGAGCGGCCCCGGCTGTCGGTCTACAAGAGCCTGCAGTACATCTACGCCCAGGTGATCGACGACGACCGCGGGGTGACGATCGCGCAGGCCAACTCGACCGACCAGGACATCAAGAGTCGGCTCTCCGGCTCGGCGAGCGGCGTCGAGGCCGCCAAGCTGGTGGGCGAGGTGATCGCCGAGCGGGCGAAGGAGAAGGGCGTCGAGAAGGTGGTCTTCGACCGGGGCGGGTACATCTACCACGGCAAGGTCAAGGCGATCGCCGACGCCGCCCGCGAAAAGGGTTTGCAATTCTGAGCCGCGAAGGAGAAGAGCTTGGCCAGGGACTTTGAGCGCGAGAGCGAGTTTTTCGAGCAGGTCGTCCACATCAACCGGGTGACCAAGGTGGTCAAGGGCGGTAAGAACTTCTCGTTCTCCGCCCTGGTGGTGATCGGCGACGGCAACGGGCGCGTGGGCTACGGCGCCGGCAAGGCGAAGGAGGTGCCCACGGCGATCCGCAAGGGCATCGAGATCGCCAAGCGGAACATGGTCCAGGTGCCGCTCAAGGGCACCACGATCCCGCACGAGGTGCTGGGAATCTTTGGCGCCGGCCGGGTGTTGATGAAGCCTGCCTCCGCCGGTACCGGTGTCATCGCCGGCGGTCCGGTGCGCGCCGTCCTCGAGACCGCGGGCATCCAGGACATCCTCACCAAGTCGCTGGGGACGACCAATCCGCACAACGTGGTCAAGGCCACCTTCGATGCGCTGCTCAACCTCCGGCAGGAGGACGACGTCCGGCGTCTGCGCGGTCAGGCGCCCGAGATGCGGAACGTACCGCAGGCGTCGTCGAATCCGCCGGCGGAGAAGGCCGGCGCCTGAGCGTCCGGCGGGGAGTTCGAGTCATGGCAGAGAATCAGGGGAAGACGATCCGGATCCGCCAGGTCAAGAGCGCCATCGGCACCCGCCGGGAGCACCGGGAGGTGTTGAAGAGCCTCGGCCTGCGCCGTATCCGTCATGAGGTGGAGCGGCCCGACACGCCCTCGGTGCGCGGCATGCTGGCCAAGGTCGGGTACCTGCTGGAGATTGTCGAGGAGAGATCATGAAGCTGCACGAACTGTCCCCGGCCAAGGGGAGCAAGCACTCCAAGAAGCGGGTGGGACGCGGTCCCGGCTCAGGCCTCGGCAAGACCGCCGGGCGCGGCGAGAAGGGCCAGAAGTCCCGCACCGGCTACAGCAGCCGTCCCGGTTTCGAAGGCGGCCAGATGCCCCTCGTCCGGCGGGTGCCGAAGCGCGGCTTCACCAACATCTTCAAGACCGAGTACTCGGTGGTGAACCTGTCGCAGCTCGCCGAGCTCGAAGGGGACATCACACCCGAGAGCCTCAAGGAGCAGGGGCTGGTCCGTTCCGGCCGGCCGGTCAAGGTGCTGGGGGACGGCGAGGTCGGCAAGGCCCTGCGCGTGACGGCCCACAAGTTCAGCAAGTCGGCCCGCGCCAAGATCGAGGCCGCGGGCGGAACCTGCGAGGAGCTGAGGCGTGATCAACAGCCTGCGTAACGTCTTCGCGATCCCCGACCTGCGCAAGCGCGTCCTGTTCACGTTCGGGCTGCTGGCGGTCTACCGGATCGGCTGCATCATCCCGACGCCGGGGGTCGATCCGCAGGCGCTGCTGCAGTTCATGCAGATGACCCAGGGCACGCTCCTGGGCTTCTTCAATACGTTCACGGGCGGCAGCCTCGAGAAGATCGCGGTCTTCGCCCTGGGGATCATGCCGTACATCACGGCGTCGATCATCCTGCAGCTGCTGACGGTGGTCTGGCCGTACCTCGAGAAGCTCTCCAAGGAAGGGGAGCTGGGGCGGCGCAAGATCACGCAGTACACCCGCTACGGCACGGTGGCGATCTCGATCATCCAGGGCACCGGCATCGCGCTGTTCCTGGAGAGCGTGCGCCAGCCGGCGGTCCTGGTGCCCGACGGTGGCTGGGACTTCCGGGCGCTGACCGTGATCACGCTGACCACCGGCACCGCCTTCGTCATGTGGCTGGGCGAGCAGATCAGCGAACGCGGCATCGGCAACGGCATCTCGCTGATCATCTTCGCCGGCATCGTGGTCGGCCTGATCCCGGCGATCGGCACGACGATCGACAGCATCCGGCGCGGCGACCTGAGCATCGTGACGGTGCTGCTGCTGATGGTCTTCATGGTCTTCGTGGTGGCCTTCATCGTCTACATGGAGCGGGCGCAGCGCCGCATCCCGGTGCAGTACGCCAAGCGCGTCGTCGGCCGCAAGGTCTACGGCGGGCAGAGCACCTACCTGCCGCTGCGCGTCAACACCGGCGGCGTCATCCCGGTGATCTTCGCCAGCTCGGTGGTGACGGTGCCGGCGGTCCTCGGCGGCATGTTCGAGAACCAGTGGCTGCAGACGGTCCTCGACTACATCAGCTACGGCCAGCCGATCTACTACCTGATGCAGGTCGTGGCGATCATCTTCTTCGCCTACTTCTACATCTCGATCATCTTCAACCCGACGGACGTGGCGGAGAACATGCGGAAGTACGGCGGGTTCATCCCGGGCATCCGGCCGGGCAAGCGGACCGCCGAATACCTGGACCGGATCCTCACCCGCCTGACGCTGGTCGGCTCGATCTACCTCGCCCTGGTGGCGGTGCTGCCCGAGTTCCTGTTGACCGGCTTCAACGTCGGCGGCATCCCGGTCCTCGGGCCGCGGATCGAAGGCGCCTTCCCGGACTGGTTCACCGAGGGCCTGGGGATCCAGTTCTACTTCGGCGGCACGTCGCTCCTGATCGTGGTCGGCGTCGCGATGGACACGATCCAGCAGGTCGAGAGCCAGCTGGTGATGCGCAACTACGAAGGCTTCATGAAGCGAGGCCGGATTCGTGGGCGCAGGGGTTGATGGACCGGGAGCCCGGGTGGTCCTTCTGGGGCCGCCCGGAGCCGGCAAAGGGACCCAGGCCCAGGTGCTTTGCGAGCGCCTGGGCGTTCCCGCCATCTCGACGGGTGACATGCTGAGGGAGGCGGTGGCGGACAGGTCGGATCTGGGG
>JBKKAU010000255.1:0-2912 GCA_046714475.1 Thermoanaerobaculia bacterium | reverse complement strand
CGCGGTCGAGGAGATGCGCTGGCGGCTGCCGGCCCTGGCCGACGTCGTCTGCCTCGCCGTCGCCGACCCGGAGCCGCCGGCCGAGCCGCTCGACCCCGAAGGCGTGCGCGAGCTGTGGGACCTCGTGGCCGAACGGGCGGTCGATCGGGTGACCGCGGGCGGCTTCGTCAGCGCCTTCACGGGTGAGCCGATGAGCGAGGCCGAGGTCGACGAGTACCGCGACCGCGTCCTCTCCCTGGCCGCCCCCTGGCTCCGCCCGGAGGCGCGGGTACTGGAGATCGGCAACGGCTCCGGCCTCTTCCTCTGGGAGCTGGCCGCGCGCGTCGCCCACGTCACCGGCGTCGACCCTTCGCCGCTCACCCAGGAGCGCAACCGTGAGCGGGCGGCGAGCGAGAGGATCGCCAACGTCGATCTCATGACCGGCTTCGCGCACGAGGTCGACGGCCTGATCGAGGAGGACGAGCGCTTCGACCTCGTCCTCCTCGCCAGCACCGTCCAGTTCTTCCCCGGGCCGCGCTATCTGGAACAGGTGGCGCGGTGGGCGCTCGGCCGGCTCGCGCCGGGCGGTGCGATCCTCATCGCCGACGTGCTCGACGCCCGGCGGCGCGAGGAGCTGCGGCAGGCGATCGAAGAGCGCCGCCCGGGAGCCGCACCCGCGCGGCGCCAGGAGCTGTACCTGGACGAAGACCTGTTCGCTGACCTGGGCGCCGCCGCCGTCCACCACCGGACGGAGGGCTTCCCCAATGAGCTGCGCTTCCGCTACGACGTCGTCCTCACCCCTGGCGGGGATGCCGATCGCCGCAAGCGGCTCTGGACCGGCTGGCATGTCGACCGCCTGCCGGCCGGGCGCCTGCCCGTGGTCGCCGGCCCGGACGACGTCGCCTACGTCATCCACCCCTCGGGCTCGACCGGCGAGCCCAAAGGCATCGTCGTCCAGCACCGGCCGGCCGCCAACCTGCTCGACTGGATCAACCGCACCTTCGAGGTGGGGCCGGAAGACCGTGGGCTCTTCGTCACCTCGCTCTGCTTCGACCTGTCGGTGTACGACATCTTCGGGCTGCTGGCCGCGGGCGGCTCGGTCCACGTCGCGATCCAGGAGGACCTCCGCGACCCCGACCGGCTGATGGGCCTGCTGCGCACGGGCGGCATCACTCTCTGGGATTCGGCGCCCGCCGCTCTGGTCCAGCTCGCGCCGCTCTTCCCCGCGGAGCCGGACAGCTCCAGCCGGCTGCGGCGGGTCCTCCTCTCCGGCGACTGGATCCCGGTCACCCTGCCGGACCGGGTGCGCCAGGCCTTCCCCGGCGCCCGCGTTATGGCGTTGGGCGGCGCCACCGAGGCGACGGTGTGGTCCAACTGGTTCCCGGTGGGCGTGGTCGACCCGTCCTGGCCGAGCATCCCCTACGGCCGGCCGATCGCCAACGCCCGGTACCACGTCCTGGATGCCGGCAATGGGGGCTTCGCCCCCTCTCCGATCGGCACCCCGGGCGACCTCTACATCGGCGGCGACTGCCTGTGCGCCGGCTATGCGCGGCGGCCCGACCTGACCGCCCTCGCCTTCCTGCCGGACCCCTTCGCCGGCCGGCCGGGGTCGCGCCTCTACCGTACCGGCGACCGCGCCCGCTACAAGGTGGACGGCAACCTGGAGTTCCTGGGACGGCTGGACCAGCAGGTCAAGGTCCGCGGCTACCGCATCGAGCTCGGCGAGATCGAGGTGGCGTTGGCCCGCTACCCCGGGGTGCGCGAGGCGGTGGTGCTGGCGCGCGAGGACGAGCCCGGCGACAAGCGGCTGGTGGCCTACGTGGTCCCCGCCGCGGAACCGGCGCCCGCGCCCACCGACTTGCGCGACGCCCTGAGCCAGGCGCTCCCCGAGTACATGGTCCCGGCCGCGTTCGTCATCCTGACGGAGCTGCCGGTCACTCCCAACGGCAAGCTCGACCGTCGCGCTCTGCCCGCCCCCGAGTGGAGCGGCGACGCCGGGTACGAGGCGCCGCGCACGCCGGTGGAAGAGATCCTGGCGGCGATCTGGTCGGCCGTGCTGGGCATCTCCCGCGTGGGCCGGGAGGATCACTTCTTCGAGCTGGGCGGGCACTCGCTGCTCGCCCAGCAGGTGGCGTCGCGGGTGCGCCAGGCCTTCGGCGTCGAGCTGCCCCTGCGCACGCTGTTCGAAGCGCCGACCCTCGCCGCCTTCGCGGCCCGCGTCGAGGCTGCGCGCCGCGAGGGCGGCCGGGCCGAGGCGCCCCCGATCGTCCCGATCCCGCGCGACTCCGAGCCGCCGCTCTCTTTCGCGCAGCAGCGCCTCTGGTTCCTGCAGCAACTCGACCCGGAGAGCCCGTCCTACAACGTCCCCGCCGCGGTGCGGCTCACCGGGCCCCTCGACCCGGCGGCGCTCGGGGGCGCGCTGGAAGAGGTGGTACGCCGCCACGAGGCGCTGCGTACCCATTTCGAGACGCGTCCCGGCGGACCGGTCCAGGTGATCGACGCCGCCCTGCCGCTCCCCCTGCCGTGGATCGACCTCTCCGCTCTGGTGGAGGAGACCCGGGAGGCCGAGGCCCGGCGCCTCGCCATCGCCGAAGCGCGCCGGCCGTTCGATCTCGGCCGCAAGCCGCTGCTCCGCGCCACCCTGCTGCGGCTCGGCGGCGTCGACCATGCCCTGCTGCTCACCCTGCACCACGCGGTGAGCGACGGCTGGTCCATGGCCATGCTGCTGCGCGAGACCATCGTGCTCTACCGTGCTTTTGCAGCGGGCCTCCCCTCCCCGCTGCCCCCCCTGCCGGTGCAGTATGCGGACTTCGCCGTCTGGCAGCGCGGCTGGCTGCGCGGGGAGGTGCTCGGCGGCCAGCTCGACTACTGGCGCGGCCGGCTCGCCGGCGCCCCCGCCGTCCTGCGGCTGCCGACCGACCGGCCGCGGCCGG
>JBKKAU010000254.1:0-7978 GCA_046714475.1 Thermoanaerobaculia bacterium | reverse complement strand
CCCAGATCCTTCGCTGCGCTCAGGATGACAGAGGGGAGAATCCGGTGCGAGCACCACTTCGGCGCCGCTGTCGGCCAGCAGAAAGGCGATCCTCTCCTCCGGGTAGGTGGGATCGATCGGCACGTAGAAGCCGCCGGCTTCGAGCACGGCGAGCAGCGCCACGACGAGGTCGGCCGACCGCGGCATCAGCACGGCGACCGGCACTTCCGGACCCACGCCCCGGGCGCGCAGCCGCCGGGCCAGCTAGCCCGCCCGGCCGGCGAGGTCGGCGTAGGTCAGCCGCTCTCCGCCCGCGATCAGGGCGAGGGCTCCGGGCGTGCGGCGGGCCTGAGCCGCGAACAGTCCGTGCAGGGTCTCGCCGGCCGGCAAGACCTCCACCGCGTTCCAGTCGAGGAGCTGGCGCCTTTCGGCCTCGGTCAGCAGCGGCAGGTCCGCGACGCGGGCCGCGGGCTCGCCCACGGCGCCGGCGAGCAACGTCTGGAAGTGCCCGGCCAGACGGTCGATCGTTGCCGCCTCGAACAGGTCCAAGCTGTATTCCAGGGTGCCGACCATGCCATCGCCGGCCGGCCAGAGGAAGAACGTCAGGTCGAACTGCACGGCGCCGGTGCCGTCCGCCGGGATCCAGTCCACGTCCAGCCCCGGCAGACGCAGCTCGCCTCCAGGCGCGTTCTGCAAGGCGAACATCACCTGGAACAGCGGCGAACGGCTCGGATCACGCTCAGGCCGCAGCTCCTCGACCAGCCTCTCGAAAGGCACGTTCTGGTGCGCGTAGGCGCCGAGCGCGGTCTCCCGTACCCGGGCGAGCAGCTCGCGGAAGCTCGGCTCCCCCTCCGTCCGGGTGCGCATTACCAGCGTATTGACGAAGAACCCGATCAGGTCCTCGATCTCGGAGCGGTTGCGGTTCGCGACCGGCGAGCCGATCCAGAAGTCGTCCTGGCCGGTGTAGCGGTCCAGCACCGCGAGGAAGGCAGCGAGGGTGGTCATGAACGCGGTCGCCCCCTCTCCCCTGCCGAAGGCTTCCACCGCCGGGGCCAGGCCCCGCGGCAGCTCGAACGAGCGGACGGCGCCGTGGCCGCTCGGCATCGCCGGACGCGGATGGTCGGCGGGCAGGTCGAGCGCCGGTGCCGCGCCCACGAGCTGCGTCCGCCAGTACCCCAGCTCCCGCTCCAGCGCCTCGCCCTGGAGCCAGCCGCGCTGCCAAGAGGCGAAGTCGGCGTATTGGATCGGGAGGTCCGTCAGGACCGGCGCCGCGCCTTGCAACAGCGCGCCGTAGATCGCTCCCACGTCGCGGACCAGGATGCCGCTCGACCAGCCGTCCGAGACGATGTGGTGCATGGTCAGGAGCAGCGCGCCTTCCCTCCTCTCCCCGCTCCCGGCCATATGAACCAGCGTCGCCCGCAGCAGCGGCCCGCGCGTCAGGTCGAACGGCCGCAGCGCCTCCTCGCCCGCCAGGCGCGCCAGCTCGCGTTCGCGCGCCTCCCGCGGCAGGCCGCGCAGGTCCACCTCGGCCAGGAGGTTTCCCGGCTCCGGGGCGATCGCCTGGTGGGGCCGGCCATTCGCGGCGGGGAAGGTGGTGCGCAGGGTCTCGTGACGGCGCGCCACCGCGCGCAGGGTCTCGGCCAACAGCGCGGGCCGGACGTCGCCGGTCAGCCGCAACGGCACGGGGATGTTGTAGGCGGGCGAGAGCGGATCGAGCTCGTGCAGGAACCACATGCGCTCCTGCGCGAAGGACAGGGGCAGCGGCCGGTCGCGTCGCGCCGGCGCGATGGCGGAGGCCTCTCCCCCGCGCTCCTGCTCGATCCTGGCGGCCAGCCCCGCAATCGTGGGCTCCTCGAACAGGAGCCGCACGGGCAGCTCCACTCCGAGCCGGTCGCGCAGCCGCGAGACCACCTGAGTCGCAAGCAGGGAGTGCCCGCCGAGCTCGAAGAAGTTGTCCTCGATCCCCACCCGGTCGAGGCCCAGAAGATCGGTCCAGACCTGCGCCAGGGTCTCCTCCAGAGAGGTTCGCGGGGCCAGGCCCTGCCCCAGACCCAGGCGGGAGATCTCCGGCTCGGGCAGGGCCGAGCGGTCGACCTTGCCATGGGCGGTGACCGGCAGGCGTTCGAGGAGCACGAAGGCCGAGGGCACCATGTACTCCGGCAGCTCGGCCTGGAGGAAGCGGCGCAGCTCGGGGACGAGGCGCCGGGCGAGCTTGGCGCGGAGGGGGTCGTTGGCGTGGGGGGAGAGAGAACCCCCCACCTGGCCTCCCCCGCTCCCTACCGCCCCCCTCCCAGGGGGGGAGGGACGCAGAGGGGTGAGGGTCGAGGACTTCGAGCGTAGTACCGCGCCAAAGTGGAAGGGGAAGTCTGGATCGGCAACGAGCTCGACGGCATAGCCCTGCTGCTCGGCGAGCCGCGCCAGGGCTTCGGGGTCGACACCTTCCTCGGTCCGCTCGGCGATTGCCAGCCGCAGCTCTTCGACGGTCTCCATCTCCTGACCGGCGCCGGACAGGAGATCCACCGCCGCGGCCTCGCCCGCCAGCCGCGCGTTGAGCAAACCCTCCACTACAAACTCTTCCGGAGCCGGCCCGCTCAGAACCGCCTCCAACGCCCGCAGGCGTCCCTCCCCCTCTGGGAGGGGGAGGGAAGGGAGCGGGGGAGGACAGGTGTGGGGCTCCTCCCCCGCCCACAGCACCACGTCATACCGGAACCGGGTCAGCTCGTTGTGGTACGCCCCGCGCTTCGGCAGCACCTCGATCCCGGTCACTCCCGGGATCTGCCGGAAAAACCCCGGCCCGAGCACCAGCTCCTCCTCATCCGCCACCCGCCGGGCCACCCGCCGCCGCAGCTCCACCACGCTCCGCTCCCCGGGCGAACGGTACAGCTCGACCGAGGCGTGCAGCGCTTCGAGCAGCGGCAGGCTCCGCACGTCGCCGACAAAAATCTTCCCGCCCGGAGCCACCGCCCGCACCGCCCCTTCGAGCACCCGCGCCAGGTACTCGACCCCGGGGAAGTACTGCGCCACCGAGTTGAGGACCACCACGTCGAAGGCGCCCGGTGGAATGCCGCCCCAGTCGTCCGCCGTCCTCTGCGACAGCTCCACCTGGGGCAACCTGTCCAGCTCGCGCCGGATGCCGTTCAGCGCCGCCCGCGAGAAGTCCGTCCCGAGATAGCGCTCCACATGCGGCGCGATACGGAACAGCAACAGACCCGTGCCGCAGCCGATCTCCAGCACCCTCCGAGGCTGAAGAGCCAGCACCCGCTCGACCGTCCGGTCCACCCACTCCCGCATCTCCTCGGCCGGGATCGGCTCGCCCGTGTAGCTGCTGTTCCAGCCCTGGACGTCGAAGGTCGCGTCGACCGCCCCGGAGCGGCCGTAGGTCTCCTCGTAAAGAGTCTGCCACTGCGACACATGCTCGGAGACCTCTCCGGGAGCGATCTCCATCTCGGCCGCGGGCCGCCGTACCACGTAAGCCACGAGCTGCTTGGAGCCGGAGGCGTCCTCGCGCACCGCCGCCACCGCCTCCCGCACCTCGGCGTGACGGGCCAGCGCCGCCTCGACCTCACCCAGCTCGATGCGGAAGCCGCGCACCTTGACCTGCTGGTCGATCCGCCCCAGGAACTCGAACGTGCCGTCCGATAGCTGGCGGGCGAGGTCGCCGCTCCTGAAGAACCGCTCACCGCCGGCCTCGACGAACTTCTCGGCGGTCAGCTCCTCCTGGCGCCAGTAGCCGCGGGTCACCCCCGAGCCGTTGATCCAGACCTCGCCCGGCACGCCGATCGGCACCAGGCGCCCTCCCGGATCGCGCAGCGTCAGCGTCGCTCCCGGAAACGGCCGCCCCAGCAGCGACCGTGCCGGGCCTTCGGCCGGCATCTGCCACGCCGTACAGACGATCGCCGCTTCGGTCGGGCCGTAGAGCACCCGGACCCGGGCCTGGGAGAACGTGTCGCGCAGGTCGGCCAGCAGCTCGGCCGGCACCACGTCGCCGCCGACGAACAGGGCCCGCAGGTTCCTCCCCACCCCGCGCCGCCGGCGCGCCGTCTCGACCACCTGGCGCATCAGGGCCGGCACGGCGTGGAGCAGCGTCGCGCTCTCCAGCTCGTCGGCCAGACGCTCGACGTCCAGCGCCGGACGGAGGGGCATCAGCACCGCCGTACCGCCCGCCAGCAGCGGACCGAGCAGCTCGAACAGGAAGATGTCGAAGGAGAACGGGGCCACGCACGGCATCCGGTCCGCGGGGCCGAAGCCGAAGGCGTCCTGGACCGCCGCCAGCGTGCTCGCGAGCTGGCGGTGCTCCACCACGACCGCCTTGGGCTGGCCCGTCGTACCCGACGTGTAGATCAGATAGGCGACGTCCTGCGGGGCAGGAGCATGGCCGGGACCGGGCTCTTCTTCGAGATCCAGGAGGCGCTCCTGCGTCACCACCACCTGGATGTCCGCGTCCTCCTGCATGTAGCTCAGCCGCGCCTTGGGATGCGCCGGGTCCATGGGCACATAGGCGCCCCCGGCTTTCCAGATTCCGAGGAGACCCACGACAAGCGCCGGTGAGCGCTCGACGGAGAGCCCGACCCTGACGCCCGGCGCCACACCCATCTCCCGCAGCCGCCGGGCCAGCCCGTTCGCCCTCCGGTCGAGCTGGCCGTAGGTCAGGCGCTCGGAGCCGGAGACCAACGCCTCGGCCTCGGGTGTCCGCGCCGCCTGCGTCTCGAAACTCTGGAGGGCTCCGGCCGGGACTTCGTCGACCCGGGTGTCGTTCCACTCCTCGAGGAGCTGGTGGCGCTCCGGCCCGGTGAGCAGCGGCAGCTCCGAGAGGCGCAGCCCGGGCGCGTCCAGGACCGCGGTGATCAGGGTCTGGAGGTGCCCGGCCAGGCGCCGGACCGAGGGCCCGTCGAACAGGTCGCGGCTATAGGTGATCGCCGCCGCGAGCCGGTCGCCGTACTCCGCGGCGGCGAGCTCCAGGTCGAACTTCGCGGTGGGCGCCTCGAACCCGACCGGAGCGAGCGAGAGGTCGGAGAAGTCGACCTCGCCGCCGGGCGTGTTCTGCAGCACGAACATCGTCTGGAACAGCGGGTTGTGCGACAGGTGCCGCTCCGGCCGCAGCTCCCCGACCAGACGCTCGAAAGGGAGGTCCTGGTGAAGATAGGCGTCGAGGGCCGTCTGCCGCACCCGCTCCAGCAGGCTGGAGAAGGTCGGGTCTCCCGCCATGTCGGAGCGCAGCACCAGCGTGTTGACGAAGAAGCCGATCAGCGGCGCGATCTCGGACCGGTTGCGGTTGGCGATCGGCGAGCCGATCAGGAGATCCTGCTGGCCTGTCCAGCGACTGAGCAGCGCCTGATAAGCGGCGAAGAGGGTCATGAAGAGGGTCGCGTCGTGCTCCCGCGAGAGGGCGAGCAGAGCCGGCAGAAGCCCGTCTTCGAAGTTGAAATGGAACGACGCCCCCTGGAAGCTCTGGACGGCCGGCCGCGGCCGGTCTCCCGGCAGCTCCAAAGCGCCCGGAGAGTCCGCAAGACGTGCCCGCCAGTAGCCCAACTGCTTATCGAGCACCTCGTCCTGGAGCCAGGCGCGCTGCCAGACCGCGAAGTCGGCGTACTGGACCGGCAGCTCCGGCAACGGCGAGGTCTCGCCGCGGAGCGCCGAGCCGTAGAGGGCGGTGATCTCGCCTACCAGCACCCCCATCGACCAGCCGTCGGAGACGATGTGATGCATGCCGAGCAGCAGCACGTGCTCACGGTCTCCCAGCAGGAGCAGCGCGCCGCGCAGCAGCGGCCCGCGCTCCAGGTCGTACGGCCGCTGCGCCTCCTCGTTGGCCAGGCGCCGGACCTCGACGTCCCGGCGCGCCCGGGGAAGCCGTGTGAGGTCCACCAGGGGCAGCACCCAGCGCGCGGGGGGCGCGATCACCTGCTCCGGCTGCCCCTCCCGTTCGCGGAAGGTGGTACGCAGGGCTTCGTGGCGCCGCACCACCTCGTCCACCGCCGCTTCCAGGGCGGCCGGCGACACCGCCCCCTTGAGGGCGAGCGCCTCCGGCATGTTGTAGAACGAGCTGCCGGGCTGCAGGCGGTCGAGGAACCAGAGGCGCTCCTGGGCGAACGAGAGAGGCACGCGGTCGAGTCCGGACGGACGGCGCGGGATGCGGACCTGGCGGGCGCCGGCCTGCTTCCTCTCGCGCATGCGTTCGAAGAGGAGAGCCTTCTCTTCCCGCGAAAGCTGCGATACGCGTAAGCCCAGGTCGGCCGCCTCCTCTTTACGGGGCTCCTGGGGCCGCTCCTCGCCGTCCGGCCCCCCCAACCCCATGTCGGTCAACCGGTCCGCCAAGTCCCCCAGCACGGGGGTGTCGAAGATCTGCCGGAGAGGCACCTCGAGCCCCCAACGGTCACGCAGCAGGGAGATCATCTGAGTGCCCAGAAGCGAGTGCCCGCCCAGGCTGAAAAAGTTGTCACGCAGGCCAACCCGCGGGAGCCGGAGCACCTCGGCACAGATCTCCACGAGATGCTTTTCGAGAGGCGTCCGCGGCGGCACGTGCTCCGCGGCCATCCCGGCCCGCTCGCGCGCGGCGCCGCTGCGGGCCAACTCGCGGCGATCGATCTTGCCGTTGGGCGTGAGCGGCAGGGCGGCGAGCGGCACCCAGGCGGCAGGCACCATGGGCTCTGGCAACCGGCCGCGCAGATAACGGTCGAGCAGGGACGCGAGGTGCGCGTCGGCACCGGCAGAGGCCGGCACCACGTAGGCCACCAGGGCTTTCCCGCCGCTCTCCTCCTGCGCCAGGACCGCCGCCTGCCGCACCGCCGGATGCTCCGCGAGGGCGGCCTCGACCTCCCCCAGCTCGACGCGGAAGCCGCGCACCTTCACCTGCCCATCGCGACGGCCCAGGAACTCCAGCCATCCTTCGGGCCGCCAGCGCACGATGTCCCCGGTCCGGTAGATACGCCCGCCGGTCTCCGTGGTAAAGGGATCGGGCACGAAACGCTCGGCGGTCAGAGCCGGGCGGCCCAGATACCCTCGGGCTATCCCGTCCCCTCCCGTGTACAGCTCGCCCCAGACGCCCACCGGGACCGGCCGCAGGTGGTCGTCGAGCACGTATGCGCTGGTGTTGGCGATCGGCCGGCCGATCGGCACCGTGCCTCCGATCTGCCCCGGTTCGGTCATACGGTGGCAACAGGTAAAGGTCGTCCCCTCGGTGGGACCGTAGCCGTCGACCAACGTGATCCCCGGCAACGCTTCGAGCAGCCGGCGCGCGTGGACCGGCGACACCACGTCGCCCCCGGCCAGGAGCTGGGAGAGCGGCCGCAGACCTTCCAGCCGGTAATCCACCATCTGGTGGAAAAGGCCCGCGGTCAGCCAGAGCGATGTAACGCGATGGCGCGCCAGCGTCTCCGCCAACTCGTCGAGAGAGGCCCGCTGGCCGGGGAAGAGCACGACGCGCCCGCCGTTGAGCAGCGGTCCCCAGATCTCGAGCGTCGACAGGTCGAACGAGACCGGCGCCAACTGGAGGAAGGTCTGCTCCGGCCCCAGATCCGCGTAGTCCGCGCCGCGCACCAGCCGCACCACGTTGCGGTGGGTGACGGCCACACCCTTCGGCATGCCGGTCGAGCCCGAGGTGTAGAGGACGTACGCCAGATCGTCGGCGGTCGTCTCCTCCTCGTCCGGCTCCGGCCCGCCTGTCTCCGGATCGTCCAGCGCGAGGAGCCGCAGATGCACGGGCCATCCTTCCCGCGGCAGAGCGTCGAGGACCCGGCGTTCGCCCAGGAGCACCG
Source organism: Thermoanaerobaculia bacterium (assembly GCA_046714475.1). Taxonomy (GTDB): domain Bacteria; phylum Acidobacteriota; class Thermoanaerobaculia; order Multivoradales; family UBA5704; genus DASPJI01. The sequence continues at coordinate 248 of JBKKAU010000254.1, read as the reverse complement.
CCGCCCCGCCGTCTTCCAGCTGGAAGGCGAACCGCTCGGCCGGCAGCGTGGGATCGACCGGCAGGTAGGCGGCGCCGGCCCGCAGGATCCCGAGGAGGCCCGGCACCAGCCAGGGCGAGCGCTCGGCGCAGATCGCCGCCCGAGCCCCGAGGCCGGCGCCGAGGCTCCGCAAGCGGCGGGGGGGGCGGGCGGCGCCGGCCGCCCCCACGCCGTAGGTCAGCGCTTCCTCCCGGTAGGCGAAGGCCACC
>JBKKAU010000253.1:0-1241 GCA_046714475.1 Thermoanaerobaculia bacterium | reverse complement strand
CAGAATGGCAGCGTCACCTCCGGCAGCGGGCGGTCGGAGATGTCCTCGCCGGGAAAAGCCGCCTGGTGCATGCGCGTGCGCAGGTCGCCCGGATCGACGGCGACGACGCCGACTCCGCGCAGCTCGTGGGCCAGCGTGAGGCTCGCGAGGTCCAGAGCGGCCTTGGTGAGGCCGTACCCGCCCCAGCCCGGATATCCGCCGCGCGCGGCGTCGCTCGAGACGTTGACGACCAGACCGCCGCCCGCCTCGAGGAGCGGCAACACCTCCCGCACGAGCGCCAGAGGGGCGATGACGTTGACGCGGAACATCTCCTCCAGATCGGCCGCCGGGTATTCGGCCAGGGGCGGGAGAGGCGTCGCGCCGAGCGTCGAAGCGTTGTTGACGAGGATGTCGAGCCTTCCGAGTTCCTGCGCGGCGCGGGCGAGGCGGCTGCGATGCTCCGGGTCGGTCACGTCGCCGGCGAGGGCGACCACCGGCCCGCCGTGACGGCGCAGCGCCCGCGCCGCGCCCTCCAGCTCCTCTTCCCCCCTGGCGGTGATCACCAGACCATAGCCCTGCGCGGCAAGAAAATCGGCAACGGCACGGCCCAGCCCCCGGCTGCCGCCCGTAATGAGTGCGATTCGGTTCATCGTTGTCCGTCCTTTCCTGTCCTTGATGTCCTTTACGTCCTTTCCGGCAAGACAACGATAGGGATCACCGCCCCCGCACACATCAGGCGGGAGTCCAGGGCTGAACCTGAACCAAAGGACAGGTCAGGAGGAGACGAGCCCGCGCTCGCGGGCCAGCCGGACGGCCTGGGTGCGGTTCGCCGCGCCCAGCTTGGAGAGGATCGAGCTGACGTGGAACTTTACCGTCCGCTCGCTGATCGAGAGGCGCGCGGCGATCTCGCGGTTGGCGAGCCCCGCCGCCACCAGCTCCAGCACCTCGGTCTCGCGCGCCGTGAGGGCGTCCGGGTGCTCCGCCGCACGGACCTGCCGCAGCAGCTTCGAGGCGATGACGGGCGGGATGAGCGCCCCGCCGGCGCTCACGGTGCGGATCGCGGCGAAGATCTCCGCCCGCGGCGCGCCTTTCAGCAGGTAGCCCTGGGCGCCGGCCTGCAGCGCGCCGACGATGCGCTCGTCGGTGTCGAACGCGGTCAGCACCACCACCTGCGCGGCCGGGTCGGCGGCGCGCCGCCCCCGGATAGCCACGATGCCGTCGAGCGCCGGCCTCTCCAGGTCCAACAGCCCGCCGTCCGGCCC
>JBKKAU010000252.1:0-3451 GCA_046714475.1 Thermoanaerobaculia bacterium | reverse complement strand
GTCCGCCAGCTGGGCGATGGTCTGGTGACGGAAGAGCTGCTGCACGGTGAAGATCAGCCCCTGGGCCTGGGCGGCGGCCACCAGGCGGACGCTGCGGATCGAATCCCCGCCCAGGGCGAAGAAGCTGTCGTGGATGCCGACCCGCTCGACGCCCAGGACCTCGGCCCAGATCGCGGCCAGCTCCGCCTCCTGGGGCGTGCGCGGCGCCGCGTAGTCGCTGCCGGGGTCGAGGCGGCCCCACTCCGGCGCGGGCAGCGCCTTGCGGTCGATCTTGCCGTTCGGCGTCAGCGGCATCGCCGGCAGGGCGACATAGGCCGCGGGGACCATGTAGTCGGGGAGCTTCGCCCCCAGGAAGTCGCGCAGCGCGGCGGTGTCCGGAGCGCCGCCGTCCTGGGTCACGAGGTAGGCCACCAGCCGCTTGTCGCCGGGGCGGTCCTCGCGCGCCAGCACCACGACCTCACGGACGTCCGGGTGCTTCGACAGCGCCCCTTCGATCTCCTCCAGCTCGATGCGGAAGCCGCGGATCTTGACCTGATGGTCGAGCCGGCCGAGGAACTCGATGGCGCCGTTCGGCAGGAAACGGGTGAGGTCGCCGGTGCGATACAGGCGCTCTCCGGGCCGGCCGCTCACCGGGTCCGGGATGAAGCGGTCGGCGGTCTGGTCGGGCCGCGCGAAGTAGCCGCGGGCGAGGCCGACGCCGCCCACCAACAGCTCGCCGGGGACGCCGACCGGCACCGGCTGCATCGCCCGGTCCAGGATGTAGAGCCCGATGTTGGCGATCGGTCTTCCGATGGGCAGGATCTTGCGCTGGACGTCGCGCTCGACGGTCCAGGCGGACACGTCGACCGCGGCCTCGGTCGGGCCGTAGAGGTTGTAGAGCTCCGCCGTACCGGGCGGGAAGCGCTCGTGGAAGCGCGCCACCAGGTCGGGCAGCAGCGCCTCGCCGCTCGCCACCACGTGGCGCAGCCGGCCGCAGCTCGCCAGCAGGTCGTCCTCGTCCAGGAAGGCCCGCAGGATGGCCGGGACGAAGATCAGCGCCGCGATGCCATGGCGGGCGACCACCTCCTTGAGATAGGCGCTGTCGCGGTGCCCTTCGGGACGCGCCATCACCAGGCAGGCGCCGCAGATCAGCGGCCAGAACAGCTCGACGGCGGAGTCGTCGAACGACAGCGGCGTCTTCTGGAGCACGCGGTCTTCGGGCGTCAGCGGATAGGTCTGCTGCATCCACAGCAGCCGGTTGACGATGCCGCGATGGCTGTTCATCGCCCCCTTGGGCCGGCCGGTCGAGCCCGAGGTGAAGGTGGTGTAGGCCAGGTTCTGCGGCAGCACCGGAGCCGGCGCGGGCGGGGGAGCCTCCCCGGCCAGATCGCGGAGCCCGTCGAGGAGCACCAGCTCCACCCCTTCGCCGGACGGTCCCGGCGCCAGGCGCTCGACGGTGAGGAGGACCGGCGCCCGGCTGTCCTCGACCATCATCCGCAGCCGCTCCTCCGGATAGCTCGGGTCGAGCGGCACGTAGGCGCCGCCCGCCTTGAGCACCGCCAGCAGCGCGACGGACAGCTCCAGCGAGCGCTCCAGGTAGACCCCCACCAGGACCTCGGCCCCGACCCCGAGCCCTCGGAGGCGGGCCGCCAGCCGGCCGGCCAGGCGGTCGAGCTCGCAGTAGGTCAGGACGTCCTCTTCATAGACCACGGCGGGCGCCTCGGGCGTCCGCGCCACCTGCGCCTCGATCCAGCCGTGCAGCGTCTCGGGCCAGGCCGGGTATTCGACCCCGCTGTCGTTCCACTCGCGCAGGAGCTGCTGCTCCTCGGCGGCCGAGAGCAGGCTGTAGCCGCCGAGGTCGGAGCCGGGGCGGCGCGCCATGGCCTCCAGGGCGCGCAGGACGTGGCCGGCGAGCGCCAGGGCCTGCTCCGCCGGCACCTGGGTGGTGTCGTGGATGACCTCCAGCAGGATCTCCGCGGTGGCGGAGCTCAGGTTGAAGCTCAACTCCAGCGGGAAGTTGGTCTCCTCGAAGATGCGGTCGTCCACCAGGTCCAGCGCCGCCAGGCCGACGAGATCCTGGAAGACGTGGAAGTGGTTAAAGTTGAACAGGACCTCGAACAGCGACCGGTTGCCGGCCTCGCGCTGCAGCCGCGCCAGCGGATAGCGGCGGAAGGGGAGGATCGCCCGCTCCTCGTCGAAGGCCCGCCGGACCAGGTCCGCCCACGGGCCGCCGTCGACGCGCAGGCGTACGGGCAGGCTGTTCAGGAAGACGCCGAGCACCCGCTCGCCGTCCGCCTCCTCCAGACGGCCGTTGAACACCAGACCGGTGGTCACCTCGGCCTGGCCGCTCAGCAGGCTCAGCACTCGCAGGTGCGCGGCGAGCAGCACGCTCTTGATCGGCACCGCGAGGCTCCGGGCCAGCTCGTGCAGGCCGGCGGAGGTCTCCGTCCCCATCGGCACCCGCAGCCGCTCGGTCCGCCGAGCCGCGGTCGCCGGCCGGGGCTCGGCGGTGGCGTGCCAGCTCGGCACCATGGTGGCCGGAGCGTCCTCCAGCCGCGCCGCCCAGAAGCGCCGCGCCTCCTCCGACCGCAGTACCTCCCGCTCCAGCACTACGTAGTCGCGCAGATGCGCCACCGGCGCGACCGGTTCGGTTCCGGCCGGCGCGGCGCCGACCCGCCGCAGGTAGTCCTGGAGCAGCTCCGACATCATGGTCGCCACGCTCCAGCCGTCGAGGATCGCGTGATGGAAGCTCAGGGTGAGCTGGAAGCTGCCGGGGGCGCGGCGGTGCACCTGGAAGCGCAGCAGCGGCGGCTTCGCCCAGTCGAACGGCCGCCGCCGCTCCTCGACCAGCCAGGCCGCGACCGCCTCTTCCTGCTCCGCCTCGCCGAGATGGCCGACGTCCGCCACCTCCAGCGGCACCTCGGGGAGCGCCGGGTGGACGAGCTGCAACGGCTCGCTGAACCCCTTGAGGTCGAAGGCGGTGCGCAGGACTGCGTGGCGGACGAGGAGCCGGCCGAACGCCGCCGCCAGCTCCGCGGCGTCGAGCGGCGCCCGCAAATGCCAGCTGAACACGTCGTGGTAGGTGGCCGACTCGGCGTCGAGCTCGGCGTAGAACAGCATCCCCGCCTGCATCAGCGTGAGCGGGTAGGCGTCCTCCAGGCCTTCGGGCAGGCGCGCCCAGTCCTCGGTCGACACCAGCTCGAAGGGGGCCAGCCGGAGGGCCGGCGCCTTGGGCTCGAGGCCCTCGGCGGCGAGCGCCGCCGCCAGGCTCTCGACCGTCGGGTGTTGGAAGAGCTGCGGCAGGGCGAAGTCGAGCCCATGCCCCTGCGCCAGGGCTCGCACCCGCAGGCTGTGGATCGAGTCGCCGCCCAGCTCGAAGAAGCTGTCATGGACGCCGACCCGGTCGACGCGCAGGACCTGGGCCCAGATGGCGGCGAGCGTCTCTTCGAGCGGCATGCGCGGCGCCACGTAC
>JBKKAU010000251.1:0-6563 GCA_046714475.1 Thermoanaerobaculia bacterium | reverse complement strand
CGCGACCTGTCCCGGATCGGCGGCGGCGAGGCTCCGGCGCTCCGCGCGGTCGCGGGCGAGGTCGTACAGCTCCACCCGCTCGAGCCGCGCGAGGTCATAGCTCCAGAGATGGCCTTCCAACGGGTTGTTCGGCGCGTAGGGCGTCCGGTCGTTGAACAGGACCAGCTTCTTGCGGTCGAGCACCACCGCGGCGCGCAACGGGCCGACCATCATGTGCTGGGCGAAGGCGTGGAGGCGCGGCAACGGCGCGGCGCCTTTCAGGGCCGGCATCAGGTCGACTCCCTGCCAGGCGGGCGACGCCTTGCCGCCCGCGGCGCCGACCAGCGTCGGCATCAGGTCGAGCAGCCGCACCGTGCCGGCGAGGCGGCGGCCGGCCGGGATGCGGCCGTCCCAGCGCAGCAGCAGCGGCACGTGGATCTGGTCCTCGTAAAGCGTGAAGCCGTGTTTCCAGCCGCCATGGTCGCCCAGCTCCTCGCCATGGTCGGCGGTGAGGACGATCAGCGTGTCGCGCAACACCTCCGGCGGCAGCGCCTCGATCAGCTCGCCGATGAAGCGGTCGACGTAATGGACCTCGCTGTCGTAGAGGGCCTGGATCTGCCGCGTGTCCGCCTCGGGGTCTTCGAGCCTCACCGCGCCGGTGTGGATGCCCTGGATCCAGTCCCCCGCCAGCCGTCCGCGGTATTCCGGAAAGAATGGCGAGCGCCCGTCCACGACCTCCGGGTTGGAGTAGGGGTCGTGGGGGTCGATGTAGTGGACGTACAGGAAGAACGGCGCGTTGCGGTGGGTGTTCAGCCAGGGCAGGACGCGGGCGTTGAGCTCGGCGGCGTCGGGCCGGTTCCCCATCTCCATCCCGGCCGACGGCGAGTAGAAGGTGCGGAAGCCGCGGTCGAAGCCGTTGCCGGCGTGCAGGGCCTTGTTGGCGAAGAACCCGGCGGTCTCGTACCCCCGCTCGGCCATGGCCTCGGCGAGGGTCTGGACGCCGGCGGGGACGCCGTAGGTCCGGACATCCTCCCCGAGCAGCTCGCCGGGGTGGCGGCCGGTCAGGAACGAGACTACGGAGGGGAGGGTCCAAGGGGCCTGCGAGTAGGCCTCCTCGACGACCAGGCCGCGCTCGGCGAGCAGCCTCTGGAGGTTCGGCGAGGTCTGGCGCGGGTAGCCGTAGGGCGTCAGGTGGTCGAAGCGCAGGGTGTCCACCAGGATGAAGAGGACGTTGGGCCGCTCGCGGGGGGCGGGGTCGGGCGCGTCGATCCGGACCGGCGCCCAGGCGATCGCGGGACCTTCCGTCCCCATGGCCGCGAGCCCCTGGATACGCGGCGACAGCTCCAGCGTGACCTCCTCCCCGGCCCAGCCGGCGAGGTCGACGTCGAAGTCGAGCCAGCGTCCGGCGCTCTCCGGCCCCGCACGCACGACCTCCAGGACCTCGCGCGTCCGGCCCTGGAGCGCCGTGACCACCACCTGGAAGTCGCGGACGGAGCGCCAGAGCTCGGGCCGGAGCTGCACGCCGACGTGGAGCCGAGCCCCGGGGACCTCGGGGACCCGCCCGTGCCAGCGCCAGGGCGTCACCCCGGTGAGCACCGCGTCCCGGCGCTCGCCGTCCAGGGTGACCTCGGCCAGTTGCGGCTGGGAGGGGAGTTGGAGACCGGCCTTGCCGGAGACCTGTCGCCTCTCCACCTGCTCGCGCAGCCGGAGCCCCTCCGGCAGCCGGTCGGAGCAGGCGGCCAGGAGGAGGAAGAGCCCCCAGACCGCAGATCGCGGCGCGCGCCTTCGTGTCGGGATCTGCGGGTGAGGGATCAATCGCGTCCTGCTTCCACCTTGCGCCGTCTCCAGAACGCTCCGGCCGCGGCGCCCATCAGGCCCAGCAAGCTCAGCACCGCCCCTGCGGCAAAACCGTCGGAATGGTATCGCAGCTCGACGCGGCCCGCTCCCGGACCGACCGGAACGCCCAAAAGCAGCCCGGCGGCGGGCTCGACCGGCACCCGTTCACCGTCCCGTGTCGCCCGCCAGCCCGGGTCCCAGGTCTCGGCCACTACCAAGCGGCCCTGGCGCGAAGCCTCCCAGGCGACCTGCCAGACTCCCGGCTCGCGGAGCTCGACCCGCACCCGCCCACCCTGGGCGCCGCCGGTCAACCGCGCGAGCGGCAGCGCTCCCGGACGCTCGAAGACGCGGGCGTCCTCCCCGGCGTAGGCCAGACGCCAGCCGGGATCCGGCGATTCCTCGGCGGGTCCCGCCACCACCCAGCGCACCCCGAGCCGGTCGAGCCAGGGGTGGTCCCAGTTTTCGACCGCGCCGAAATAGACCGGGTCCGCCACCCCGAACCGGCTGTAGACCTCCTGGTAACGGTGCAGCTTGAGCGGGTCGTCCCCCCGCACGTCGTAAAGGCCGTAGACCATGGCCGCGTTGGGCCGGAGCGCCGCGCCGAGGCCCGCGACCCGTTCGGGCTTACCCTCCAGGAACGCGACCGCGCCGGTGACCGGGTAGAGCTGCCCCGCCGGCAGCCCCGGGTTGGTCCGCGCGTGCGCGAAGCAGAGGTCGGCGAGGAGCAGCAGAGGGACGAGCGGCGCGACGGCCTGGCGGCGGCGCTCGGGCAGCCATAGCGACAGGGTGAGCAGCAAAGCCGTCCCGGAGACCCAGGCGATCCACTCCATCTGGGTTTCAGCCAGGCCGCGCGCCTGCCACTCGCCGCCGAAACGCCAGGCGAGCAGGGCGAGCAGCGGCAGCAGCCCGAGCCCGGCGAGCAGACCCCTCCCCTTGCCGCGGAGCCAGAGGTCGAAGCCGGCGGCGGCCAGCAGCCCGAGCCCCAGCTCCACCCCGAACTTCAAGTAGTGATGGAGCCCGCGCTGGAGGACGGGGAGGGCGAGCAGCAGGTGGCGCATGCCGAACAGGTGGTAGGCGGCGACCCAGGCGAAGAGGGTCAGGACCGCCACCGCCAGCCAGCGCCGGTCCCGCCGGGCGAGCGCCAGCCCGGCGGCGGCGAACGGCAGCGTCGCCGCTCCGGCGTAGAGCGCGGTCCCCGCGTAGTTGAACGGCCCCCACCATGTGCCGTCCGCCGGATTGCCGAAGAGGTCGGGCAGGATCAGCCGTCCCTGGAGGGCCAGGAGGTCGCCCCAGGGGACGGGGGTCGGGAGCGTCCAGTGCAGCCACTTGCCGGTCCGGGGCAGGAGCAGCGCCAGCGGCAGGGTATGGACGGCGGAGATGGCCAGGGCAGCGATCCAGCCGGCGGCGAAGCCGGCCCAGGTGGAGAGCGGGCGGGCGCTCCCCCGCGCCAGCAGGTAGACCAGGGCGAGCAGCCCGGTGAACACCGCGGTCTCCGGATGCCCGCCGAGCAGCTGCAGCCCACCGGCCAGGGCCAGGAGAGGCCACCCGGACCGCCCGGCCGCCAGCCGCTCGGTGGCGAGCAGCACCCAGGGCACCAGGGCGTGGGTGTTGCCCATCGGGAAGAGCAGGAAGCTGGTCACCATCCCCGACAGGGGGAAGACCAGCGCCGCGACCAGGGAGGCCGGCCGGGCGAGCCCCAGCTCCCGCGCCAACGCCCAGGCGCCGCAGCCGCCGATCACGACGCGCAGCCACGGGAGCAGCACGAAGCCGAGCTGGAGCGGCAGGGCGGCGAAGAGCAGGTGCAGCGGGAACAGCGGCGCCCCCTGGCCGTTGCTCCAGTACGGCGCGCCGGAAAACTGGTGGGGGTTCCAGAAGGGGAGCCGGCCCTGCCGGAGCTCGTGCCGCAGGAAGATCAGCCAGGGCTCGATCTGCGACGCCACATCGCCGAGGTTCGGGTTGCCCCCGGCGGGGTCATCAGGGTCGGCGACCGACTGCCACGGCGGATGATGCGCCAGCGACGCGGCCGGGCTCGGGATACCGTCCGGGATCCGCAGCGACGGACTCAAAAGCGCCATGCCGGCGAGGCCGCAGACGCACCAGGCGAGGCCGATCTCCCTACGGCGGAGCAGCAATCCTCCAAGGGAGAGGAGCAGGAGCGGGAGGAGCGCCGGGTTCAAGGTCAGACCACGTCGTAGTCGCCCATGGCGTAATGGAAAGCGCCTTCGGCCTCACCGCGGCAGCCGATGAACACGAGCTCGCCCAGAGGACCAAGGCCGAGGCCCTCCAGGACCGATCCGTCGGGCGGCGGCCAGAAGCGCCAGCTTCGAAAACCGGTGGCGCGCAAGTCGGCCGCCACGGCGAGCATGGAATCTCTCCATTCACCAGGCGGCAGCCAGAGCTCGGCCGCCCAGGCCTCCTCCCCCATAAAGGAGAAGACCGCCAGCCCGGGAGTCCCCGAGGGGTCCGCGAGCCGGTAGAAGCGGTAGTAGCGGCGCGGCCGGGCATGGTACCGCCAGTTGAGAAAGGCGGCCGAGCGGCGGACGCCCGCGATGCAGCAGGCTTCCCAGGCCGCCTCCGCCCAGTCCGAGCAGGAGTCCCCCGTCTCGATGGAAGCCGAAGACGCAACTTCGGGCAGCGGACCGGCGAGCGGCTCGACCCTGGAGAGCGGCCGGTAGCCGAAGACGTGCTCCCCGAGGCGGAAGTGGCGCTCGCTGGGGAAACCGAAGATCCAGGGGACGTCCCCGGGGCGCGGCAGGCCGGCGAGCAGCTCCCGCCCGAGGTCGACCAGGGTGGCGCGCAGGCCGCGGCGCCGCGTGGTGCCGGCGAAGTCGACGAGCTGCCACACGCCTGCCTCGCCGCCGCGCCAGCGGGCCGGCAGGCAGAGGGCGCCGGCGTGGGCGACGACCGCGCCGCCCGGGTCGACCGCCACCAGGCTGCGGCCTTCGCCGGGGATCTCCCGGTACTTCCAGGACCAGTCCTCCAGCGGCAAGGAATGGCCGAACCGCTCCGCGAAAAGCGCGCCGAGCGACGGCAGGTCCTCCGGACGGGTAGGGCGTAGCGTGATGCCGGAGATATCGGAGACGGGCGGGGCGGTCTTCACCGCCGGCTCCGATGGCTCCGATGGCTCCGATGGCGCAGGCGGATGCGGACGACGTCGCGCAGCATCGACAGCGACGAGCGGACCGGCGACACCCGCGAATCCTCAGAGTTCGCCCAGACGACGCCGACCTCGACCACCCGCAGCCCCCGCCGCTGCGCCAGCCAGACCAGCTCGACATCGTAGGCGAACCCTTCCACCGTCAGGTCGGCGCAGAGGGCGCGGACCACGCCCCCCTGTGCCAGCTTGAAACCGCATTGCGTGTCGCGCAGGCCGCGGATCCCCAGGATGCGGATGATGAGGTTGAACGTCTTGCCCATCATCTCGCGGTGCATCGGCTGGCGCTGGCGGATGTCGGCGCCGGAGACGGCCCGGCTGCCGAGCACCAGGTCCGCCCGCTCCAGGTAGGGCTCGAGCTTCTCCAGCTCCTCGATGGGCGTCGAGAAGTCGGCGTCCGACAGCAGCACCCGTCCGCCCCGGGTGGCGAGGGCGCCGGTCTTGACGGCGGCCCCCTTGCCGCGGTTGCGCCCGTGCCGGAGCACCCGCACCCCTTCGGCCGCGAACCCCTCCGCCACCCGCGCGGTCTCGTCCCGGCTGCCGTCGTCGACCACCAGCACCTCGTAGGCGAGATTCCGCCGCCGCAAGTACTCGACCGCCCTCCGCAGGCCGGGTCCGAGACGCTCGCCTTCGTTATAGGCGGGGATCACCACCGAGATGTCGCAACGCACGGCGGGATTGTATCGAACCTTCGCCCTCAGACCGGGCCTCGCGCCCGCTCCCGCGCCCAGAGCACGGCTTCGGTCAGCTGGCGGGCGACCGCTTCGGGGCGGAACCGCAACGCCGCCTCGAAGCCGCGGCGCCGCGCCCGGCGCCAGACGCGCGCGTCCCCCAGGACCGCCCCGGCGGCGGCGGCGAAACCCTCGGCGTCCCCCATCGGCACCAGCGCCGCCGCGCCGCCGATGTACTCGGTCGACGGGATGCGGGAGGCGACCGCCGGCACCTTGGAAGCCATGGCCTCCAGAAGCGGCAGCCCGAAACCCTCCTCGGCCCGGGACGGCAGGAGCAGGAGGTCGCAGCTCCGCAGGGCGCGGGCGACCTCCTCGGGCGGCACCGAGCAGAGGTACCGGTCAGGCGCGCAGAGACGCCGCTCCGCGTCCGAAAGCGGCAGCACCGAGAAGCGGAGCAGGCGGCAGCGGAGACCACCCTCCCACAGCCGGGCAATGGCGGCGAGGGCGGTCGGCACCCCTTTCACCTCCGCTTCGAAAATCCCGGGGACCGCGATCCAGGGCCGCTGGCGCGGCCCCAGGCGCCAAGCCGGCCGGGGCGGTTGGAAGCGTGGATCGACCGCCGGCGGCGCGACCCTGCTCTCGCGCCCGAACCGCTGGCGCAGAAACTCGCCCAGCCAGGGGGTCACTACCAGCGTCGGCAGATCGAGCGCGTAGGCCGCCTCGATCTCGGGCAGCACCGGGGCGAGATGGACGAGCCCCCCTTCATATCCCTGGCAGAAGTGCACCACCGGACCCAGGCCGAGCCGGCGGGCGAGGTCGAGCGTGGTCCAGAAGGTCGCGATGACCAGGTCCTGCTCCGGCAGCGACGGCGCCGCGGCCTCGTAGTCGTGGTAGGGAAGCTCCAGCCGGGTCCAGTCCGGAGG